>DAOUOU010000113.1 GCA_030626465.1 Bacteroidales bacterium | reverse complement strand
GTGGCTTATTGCCTGAAAGACCAGAAGAGCTTCCTGAAGGGGACATCATGGGCAGAGATTCGAGTGGAGGTTGCCTGTTTATTGGTACTAAAGGAAAATTAATGTGTGGATGTTATGGCAGAGATCCGTTTTTACTTCCTTTATCGCTGAATGATTCATATAACAGGCCGGCAAAATCCTTGCGACGAATAGAGCCGCATCTTGTAATGGAAGGTGAACGCCAGATCAATATTGGACATCAACTGGATTGGATTCGCGCCTGTAAAGAGAGTCCGGAGAACCGTGTTGAGGCCAGCTCAAACTTTAATTATGCCGGGCCTCTGAATGAGATGGTGGTTATGGGTGTAGTAGCTGTGCGGCTGCAGGATCTGAAACGCGAATTAGAATGGGATGGAAAAGACATGAAATTTATAAATATCTCCGATAGTGATGAGATCAGGGTTGTTACCTCGGATAAATTTGAAATTAAAGATGGTCATCCTCATTTCGATACGCAGCGTGCGACAATAAATGCCAAACAGGCTGCCGAAGAATACATCAAGCATACATACAGAGAAGGATGGACTCTGTAGTACTTGGTTATGTAAGGTATTTTGGAAAAATATTAAACGACTAAATATTAAAAAATGAAAAATCTGATAATTAAATCCTTTGCAATACTCTTTATTTGCTCTCTGGCAGCATGCAAAGAAGAAGTTGGACCGAACCAGTTATCCAAGAAAGAAATTAAGGAAGGGTGGGAATTACTCTTCGATGGCAATACGATGGACCATTGGCGGGGCTATTGCAAAGATACTGTTCCAGGTGCCTGGGTCATAGACGAGGGTACAATTCACATTAAGGGTTCAGGGAAAGGTGAAGCCGGAGCCACTGATGGAGGTGATATTGTTTGCAGGAAAATATACAGAAATTTTGAATTGAGCCTGGAATGGAAAGTTTCTGAAGGAGGTAACAGTGGTATTTTTTATCTGGCAAGGGAGAATTGTGGCAATGATACTGTTCCCGGCGATCCTATTTACAAATCTTCTCCTGAGATGCAGATTCTTGATAACGAAAAACATCCTGATGCAAAATTGGGTATTAAAGGAAATCGTCAGGCCGGAGCTCTTTATGATCTGATACCTGCTACACCACAAAATGCGAAATCATCCGGGGAATGGAACCATGTAAAGATAACTGTCTATAAGGGAACGGTCATTCACTGGATGAATGGAGAAAATGTTGTGGAATATCATCTCTGGACCGACGACTGGAAACAGATGTGTGCCGATAGCAAGTTTAAAGACTGGGAAGACTTTGTTAATACTGCCGAAGAAGGATACATAGGTCTCCAGGATCATGGTGATGATGTCTGGTTCAGGAATATAAAAATCAAAGAACTATAGTACAATTATCTTTCTGCCTCCCTCCGGATACTTGTCCGGATGGGGCATGATTAAAAATTATAATACTTATGATTCAGACAAGACGACATTTTATTAAAAGCACAGTGGCTACTTCAATTGGCACTGCCATGTTAGCCGCTGGTTCACCATTGCTGGCTTCCGTCATGGAAGACAAAAAATTCAAACTGTCATTAGCAGAATGGTCATTACATAAAGATCTGTTTGAAGGTAAAATTGACAACCTTGATTTTCCTCTTGTAACAAAAAGGGAATTTGGAATTGATGCAGTTGAATATGTTAGCACCTTTTTTAAGGGAACCGGCAACGATTACCTGAATGAGCTGCTTCAACGAACAATGGACAATGGCATTACCAATGTACTTATTATGATTGATGGGGAAGGAAATCTGGGTGATCTGTATGAGCCTGTTCGTATTCAGGCTGTTGAACGGCATTACAGGTGGGTCGATGCTGCCAAATTCCTCGGATGCCATTCCATCAGGGTAAATGCCAGAGGGGAGGGAACGGCTGAAGAAGTTGCCGCAGCCGCAGTTGATGGTTTGGGCAGACTGACCGAATATGGAGAAAAAATGGGAGTGGGTGTAATTGTTGAAAACCATGGAGGATACTCATCGAATGGGAAATGGCTTGCAGATGTCATATCCGGGGTTAACAATACCTATTGCGGGACTTTGCCTGATTTTGGTAATTTTTGTATCATGCAGGGCGAGACAGAGGGGAAATGGGGATGCATTGATGAATACGATAGATACAAAGGAATGGAAGAGATTATGCCATTTGCAAAAGGCGTGAGTGCTAAATCGCATGGTTTTAACGATAAGGGCGAAGAAGTGAATACCGATTATAAAAGAATGATGCAGATTGTTAAAAATGCAGGTTACAAAGGATATATCGGAATAGAGTATGAGGGTGAAAAGCTATCTGAAAAAGAGGGGATACTGGCTACCAAGAAGCTACTGGAGAGAGTATTTGATGAATTAGGATAATGTTTTGTAGAAAGGAGTGGTAGACTATATAAATACGGATTAGGGCAGCAGGAGGGAAGTTGAAAATTGCCTGATATTTGAATCACCAATCCAAACCAATGTTTGTATCGCAAATTGAATGAAAATTCTGCTAATTTGCATATGGCTTATTACAGCTTGCTTATACTCAGCTATCAATGCTCAGAACAATGAAGCAGATAGTTTACTTACTTTATTAAGACGTTCGAAAGCAGAGCAGAAAGTAGATGTTCTTAATAGTCTGGCCATGCATTATTTTTCAACTTCCATTGATAGTGCATTGTTTATGGCTTGTTCTGCATTGCAGTATGCTAATGAAATTGATTACATTGAGGGGAAAGGATACGCTCTGAAACATATAGGTCTTGCTCATTATTATTACAGTAGCATTGATAGTGCCATACATTATTTTCAAGAAGCATATACAATAGCTAAGTTAATTGATGATGAAGAACTTCAGGCAAGTCTTCTTAATAATATCGGAGCTAGCTATTCAGATGCCGGAAAATATGATGAAGCCTTAAATTATTACAGACAGGTACTTTCAATAGATAGTAGTCTGAATAATATGGCAGGTGTTGGAAGCACACTAACAAATATTGGGAATATCTATATGTCTCAAAATCGATATGCCGAAGGGATTGACTTATTTAAAAAAGCAGTGGTTTTATCACAACAAACTGAAGATTATAAAAGCTTAAGTAATGCCTATCATAATCTGGGGCTTGCTTATAATAATATTTCTGACTATGAAACAGCTATTGAATACTATTTGCAAGCTTTAAAGATTGAAGAAGAAGTTCAGGACTATAGTGGTTTGGCTCAAACATTAAGTAATATAGCAACTATTTTTATCGATTGGAAGAATCCTCAAAAAGCCTTGGAATATCTGTTTAAAGCACTTGAATTAGCTGAGGCTCACGGGCAGGTCAATTCTATAATTCAGGCCAGAACCAATATTGGATTAATATATGATGAATTAGGCAAATATGATCAGGCCCTTGCACAATATTATATAATATTGAAGGATCAGGCTGAGAATGAGTATAATCCCTATTTATCAAGTCTTTACCTTAATCTGGGTGAAACTTACGAGAATTTGATGCAGTACGATAGTGCCTACTATTACTACCAAAAAACCTTCAATTTACGACAAAAACTTGGAAATAATGAACAACTTGCAGCAGCATATGGAAGTCTGGGAAAATTAATGTTTAAACAGGAAAACTACGATAAGTCTATCGAATATCTTACTAAAAGCAATGAACTGGCAAGTGATAAAAAAATCATTGCATATAATTATGTTATTATATCCGAGATTTATGAAAACAGAAAAAATTTTCCGAGAGCTCTGAAGTTTTATAAACAACATGTAGCTATGCGCGATAGCTTGTTCCTGGAAGAGCAACACAAACAGATCTATGAGCTTCAAATACAATACGAAGCAGAGAAAAAAGAGCAGCAAATTGAATCGCTCGAAAAAGTAAATGAGTCAAAGGCCCGTGAGTTACGATTAATCCGGTTAATCTTTGTCCTGATTGTCTCAGCCGGATTGATTATCGCATTTTCCGGTGCCATTCTTTTTCATAACCGACAATTGCAATCAAAAAAGCATATTCTTTCAACGGAACAAAAGTTGCTTCGTTCACAGATGAATCCACATTTTATTTTTAATTCGCTTTCGGCAATTCAAAGCTATATTCTGAAGAATAAATCACTTGAAGCCGGTTCCTATCTATCACGATTTGCAAAGCTCATGAGGTCAATTCTTGATAATTCGAGTAAGGAATTCATTACTCTTGAAGATGAGATCGAGACTCTGGAGAATTATTTGAATCTTCAGAAAATACGTCTTCAGAATAAATTGGAGTATAGCATTCATGTAGATAAGAGTATGGCAGCTGAGGTGATAATGTTACCACCCATGCTTTCTCAACCCTTTATTGAAAATGCTATCGAGCATGGTATATTAAAAAAAGAAAACCAGGGGGGAAGGATAGATGTCCGGTTCCTAGATCGCTCGGATCATATTTCACTCGAGGTTGAAGATGATGGAATAGGTCGCAAGCAAGCTGCAAAATCAGGTCAAAAAAAACATCGTTCGAGAGCTATTGAAATTACAAAAGATCGTATGATCCTGCTAAGCAAATACTCAAAAGTTAAACTGGAATTCAATATAATAGATCTTTTTGATGAGCATAATACTCCGTGCGGGACAAAAGTTATTTTTAGGTTACCTATGGATTATTCGTAGAATTTGAATAAAAATGAAACTATCCAAACCAAACATTCAATGATCAGAACCTTTATTGTAGAAGATGAGCAGCCAATACTTGAGGCTATTCTGGAAATACTTAAATCGCATTGCAAAGAGGTTGAGGTAATAGGAACCAGCGATAATGTGTCTGATGCTGTAATGCAGATAAAAGAAAAATTACCCGACCTTGTGTTGATGGACATAAATATCTTGGGAGGAACAAGTTTTGATGTCCTTGAAAAGTTAGGTGAGATAAATTTCAAACTAATTTTTATTACGGCCTTTGAGGAATATGCCATAAAAGCCATCAAATTTGCTGCGCTCGATTACCTGGTAAAACCTTTGGATCCTTTCGAACTGATCTCAGCCATTGAAAAAGCGTCTAAATCTATCGAAAAGGAACATTCGCAGGTAATGTTCCAGACACTCTTGTCAAATCTGACATCTTCGGAAAAGAAATTTGATCGAATTATTTTAAAAACAGCTGAAAGTATTTTCCTGATCAATATCCAGGATATTACGCATATTGAGGCAGATGGGTCGTATACGCGGTTTTTTATTAATGATGGCCGAAAGATCATGGTTTCAAAAGTGATCAAAGAATATGATGAGATGCTTACCGAATTTGGCTTTCTCAGGGTGCATCAATCGCATATTACCAATATCGGCTATATAGAACGGTTTGATAAAAACGACGGAGGTTACCTTGTATTGAAAGATAAAACCATTGTACCTGTTTCTCACCGGAAAAAGGACAGTTTATTAAATCTTCTGGAAAACATCGGTAAATCATAGTCGATCCTGGTGAATACTATAACTCCAATAGTTACTATAGAAAAATCCCGGTAGTTTGATATCCCAATCCAAACCAGTCTACCGGGAAGGGCTTGCCTCTAACTCTCAGTACACGGCATCTTCTATTTCACTTCAAGATATATCTGGGGCTTGTATGCATCTCCTGGAGCAGTTTCAATGCTGTAAAATTGAGTTGCTCTATAAGCTGTGTAATTTGGAAAGACAATATTATTATCACGAATCAGTATTCCATGGTTTGGAATTACTCCACTGGCCCATGCCTGGACAATAGATGTAATATCAACTTCCCAAGGAATTGCACTCGTAACCGGTAGATCTTCAATGGCATAATAACCGGTATAATAATTCGGAGCACTATTCATAGTAATGGTATTGGTATTCCAGCCACCAGCAAAAGGATTTATCTTATATCTGGTATTCCAGTCACCCGGTAAGTACTCAACATATAATTTCAGGATTGCTTGTTGAATAGTTCTTCCTTCTATCCAGTTCATAAGCTCGAAATACAATGAGCTACTTGCTATCAGCCAGCTATCCCAATATAATCCGTCAATATAGTTGGCTCCAACTCCTAAGGAAACATTTTTGTAATTTGTATTAGCGATAGCTTCATTGTCTGAATTATACATCATAAGATTATCGAGTGAGGCGATGACTGTCATCTCAAGCATAGGACAATACACACCTATTGTATTGCTGTAATCGCTCCATACACCTCCCGATTTTGCTCTTACCCTGAAATAAGTTGTTTTACCAACATCTACCGCTTCCGCATATAATACCTGATTGTAGGGAATGGAACGGTCGCCATTCGATGTAATGATAAGTGCCTGAAAACCTGAATTTTCCTGATAGGAATATTCCAATTCGTAATGATCGTCAGCACTGGTGGTACCTGACCAGTCATATGACCAGGTTAACTGATATTCACCATAAACACTTGAAGGACCTGATAGAACAGGCGCATTATTCGATGCTATAGGATCTAATACTACCTCTCCTACATTGAGATTGTAATTTGAGATACTTACTGTTTTCGTTTCATAGTCATCATGGGTGAAAATCAATTGATCGACAGAATAATTGGCTTCTTTCAATTTCGTATTGGCTTTTGGCATGTCCGGTGCAGCCATGGGGTGCAGTCCCTGTGAATATACCGTTCCTCCGTTTACAGCTACTTTAAAACCATAGATTTTTGAATCGATAGTAACTCTGATTAGGTAGATAGGTTGTGCTTCACTTTCAAAATAAGCTTTCGGGTATACAGCATAATTGCCTGTTACATTTTTCATATCTACCAATCGTTTAACAAACCGGCCTGTCATATCAAAGGCATCAACGGTTACATGTTGATTCTCGCAATATAAAAGCAGCTGGTTTCCATCAAAAGTAGTCTGCAATGCTTCTAGTGAGCTGGATTCAATTGCATTTGGCGTGCCGTAGTAAAAGCTAAAATTTCCGCTGGCATCGGTATAATCTGTCATATTTGCCGCTTGCAGATACACTTTTACTCCCGAAATGGCATTATGGCTTTCGTTAACAACTTTTCCACTCACATTAATGTCTTTAGCATATGAAGATAAGCTGATGATACTACCAAGCACTATAAGGCTTAGTAAATTCCGTAAGGTTGTGTTTGTTTTCATAACAATTGATTTTTGTAAATACTGTTTCATTGTTGTTGATTCTTAAAAGTTTTATCTAATATACTGTTAGATCAGGCCCTTGTAAAGGGAGGATTGATATTCGTAATGGTTGAATTAATATTCGTATGAGTTGAGTAAATATTTGTTCAGCCTTAAAACCATTTTGGCTTCATAAGACATGACAATTGAATAGAACTTAGAATGATATTTTAGACACAACCTTGAGGCATCGTTACATTTCCTTGAGCGTTTTTATGCAATTCATCAATGCACGGGCATTGTGATAATTGATCTTCCAGTCGTGTGCCTTGGGTGCTTTTGCCTGCTCAGGATTTGTATCCAAACCTGACTCATACCATCCTCCGTGCTTGTGATCGATCAGGTAAGAATCAATATAATCCCATTGCTTGACGAATGCCTCTGTATATTTTGTTTTCTGCGGGAACAGGGTTGCCATAAGCAATAAAGCATTCAGTCCTTCTGCCTGGACCCACCAGACTTTCTCTTTGTTGAGAATTGTTATCGAATCGGAACCTGCCAAATAATACCCTCCGTCATAGAACCCTCCGAGCTTATCATCCCAGCCATTTTCCAGGGCATGATCAACCATTCTTTTTGCTACACTTGTTGTTATTTCATCGTTTTCAATACCAAGAGCATGAGATGCTTCCATCATCAGAAAGGCTGTTTCAACATCGTGACCAAAAGAGATGTGATCAAAATAATGATTTGCCTTCCTTATTGCTTCGGTTGAATCCCGGTAAGATACTGGTGTCCAGTTGTATTCAAAATAGAGGGTTAAAAAGCCTTTGTCTGTTGTTATAGTGTCTCTTATCAGGTAATACATTTCGAGAAGGCGCTCGTGCAATAAACTGTCCGGCCAGATTTTATACAGCGATGTAAAAGCTTCAAGCAGATGAATGGATGAGTTCTGATCTTTCCATTGGGAACTTTTTAAATCAATTCCTCTGAGATTTGAATTCTTTTGAGTAATCAGGGATCCATCTCGTAGCATTCGGTCAAAGTACCCTTTGTTTACAGGATCATGACTATGCTTCTCGATCCAGTAGAATGTTTTTATCGCGAGATTCAACGCTGAAGTATCTCCTGACATGGTGTAATAACTGGCCAGGGAATAGATGGCAAACGCATTGCCATATGCTGTTTTGTTATTTGCATAAGACTTGTTATCCGGACCTCCTTCGGAATTGCGTGACATATAGAAACCACCAAATTCAGGATCCCACATATACTTTTTCAGAAACTGAAAACCGTGTTCAGCAATAGTTCGATAGATAGAATCATGGTAAAACCTAGCGGCCTGCGAAGTTGTCCATACATGTCTTGTCTGGGTCACAAGCATTTTGTTCTGCGGACCTTCAACCCGCCAGTCGTAAGTAAAATCACTGAGAAATCCGCCATTAGTACTATCTATGGATCCAGGATACCAGGCATCTAAAAGTTCATGCTTCAGGGAGTGCTCCAATTGTTTAACTAATGATTTATCCTGAACATACGAACAAGATGAAAGTCTGATAAAACCAATTGTAATTGCCAGATATATTTTCAGGATAAACAATAAAGCAGGGATAAATCTTTGTTGTATTTTTTCCATAAATCAACATCACAGGAATCTGTTTCCAGAAGGATTCTTGTCTTGTCGGGGCCGG
>DAOUOU010000225.1 GCA_030626465.1 Bacteroidales bacterium | reverse complement strand
TTCTCGCGTTCAATATCACCCGGGATTTTAACAGCAGGCTTACCCGGCGCGCTTTTTGCATTTCTGAACGTCTTTATCCACTCATCCATCTTTGCTTTAAATTCTGTCGATGATTGAAAAGCATCAATTCGCATAGCACCAAAAAAGTGGCCGGTCCCCTCACCAACTTTCTTATCTAACACAGGCAAATAGGCAACTGAAGGCGGAACAAAAGGTCCGAAATTGGCACCGGATAAAACTGCACTAAAAATATCAACTATGGCACTCAGACAGTAGCCTTTATGACTTCCATGTTCATAATCGCCACCCAGCGTAAGCATCGATCCTCCTTCTTTCAATATTGAAGGTTCGTCACTTGTTTTGCCATCTTTGTCCTGAACATAACCCGGAAGTGTTTTTTCACCTTTCTTCTCGGCAACAGCCAATTTACCACGGGCAATCGGTGTGGTAGAAAAATCGGCTACGAATGGTGGTTGCTCACCAGCCGGAATCGCTACTGCAATAGGATTGGTACCCAACAAGCGGCTAACCGAAAATGTAGGAGCAACCAGAGGATTTGCATTTGTCATGGTAATACCTATCATATCGTGATCGAGAGCCATCATTGCATAATATCCGGCTATGCCAAAGTGATTGGAACCACGCGTTGACACCCATCCCGAACCACTTTTTGCAGCTTTTTCAATGGCAACTTCCATAGATTTTGTTGATGCAATCATCCCGATGGCTCCGTCACCATCTACTACTGCTGTGCTTGGAGTTTCATGAACTACTTTTATATCAGGACTGGTATTTATTCTGTTTGCTCTCCAGAGTTGATAATAATCCTTAATACGTATCATGCCATGCGATGCGAGACCTCTTAATTCAGCAGCTAGAAATACTTTCGAAGCTATTAATGCATGTTCTTTGCTGCAACCCATTTTAATAAATACATTATTGGTGAACTCCAGCAAATATTCGTAACTATACATGGCTCAAAGATTTTGTGAATGCCAAAAATATAAAATATAAAACACTCGGGGAAATTTGTTAACTAATGCATTCATGTCATTCATCAGAAAAATACTATTTTAGAGCATTCAACGTTTTTGTATATAAATTGAAATTATCTTGAAAAAAATAATTGTCACTCAACTATTCCTGATTCTTACTGTCATTTCAATTTTTGGTCAAAAACCCAAAGTGAAAAATGATCCTACTCACGATGATAAACCAATTCATTTCGGATTTTCTTTAGGACTGAATGTGATGGATTACAGAATTAAGCACAATGAAATAGCTGCTCAAGAAGGAGTTTATGTCGGACTTAGAGGACTAACTCCAGGAATCAACATACATGCAATTGCTAATCTGCGACTGGCAGAAAATTTTGATCTGAGGGCATTACCCGGTATTTCATTTGGTGAACGGTCCATGTATTTCGAAAATGGAATCGATTCTGTTCCGGTGTATCCAGAGCAATATGGTAAAAGCTATAGGGCTGAATCTTCCTATCTGGAATTCCCCATTCTTCTTAAATACAAATCGAAACGTCTGAATAATTTTCGCCCCTATTTAATTGGAGGTGGAAATTTACGATATGATCTTGCAATAAAGAAAGAATACGATTTTGAGGATCAGTTGATCATGATTGCACCTTTGGATGTTTATGGTGAGATTGGATTTGGCACGGATTTTTATCTTACTTATTTCAAATTTGCTGTCGAATTAAAATATTCCTTCGGGTTATCAAATATCCTTCGGGGAAGCGATCGTAACGGAGAGTTACCACCTGATTATGAGAAATACACCAATTATATTCAAAGCATAACTTCTCATATGGTGATCTTATCATTTCATTTCGAGTGATTCATTCTGTTTGTCGACGGAATTCAGCACATATGATAGCAGCAGCCACCGATACATTTAAGGATTCGGATCTATTGGGGTAAATACTAAAATTTGGAATGAAAAGATTTTCATCTGAATAATCAACAAGCTTCTCCGAAATTCCGTCAGCTTCATTTCCAAACATAATCAGGGCCGGCTTTGAGAGCTTTGTTTTATATAAATCGTTTCCTTTCAGAGAAGTGCCAAATATTTTTATTGCAGGATTTCGTCTTATGTATTTAAGGAAACCATTCAACTCCAGGTAATGGATTCCAACCCTGAAAATAGCACCCATACTTGATTGAACCACTTTGGTATTATAACAATCAACAGTGTCAGATGAACAGAAAATATTTTCCACTCCAAACCAGTCTGCCAACCGTATTAAAGTACCTAAATTACCGGGATCTCTAATTCTGTCAAGCACTATTGAAATATCACTGTAGTGAAGTAACTCAGGAGACTGCTTCAAAGGTTTTTTAATTAGTGCAAGTACTTCCTGGGGTGTCGATTGCGCACTGATCTTTTTAAAATCTTTTGCATCTGCTTCACTAAGTATTGTATTGGAATGAAGAGAGTTGATAGTAATCTGATCTTTAACCTTTGATGTACAGACCAGCTGATCAAGTAATTCGGGACAAACAGCAATCGCTTCATTAACAATTTTAAATCCTTCAGCAATGAATGAATTGTATTTATCCCGGTTTTTTTTTTGATGCAGTGAACGGATGTATTTTATTTGTTGCGTACTAATCAAAATTTTTTAGGTTAATTTGAACAGACATTTAAATAAATATTATCTGTATATTTTCAGGTAAACGATTTTTGCATGCTGCAAAAATTTTATCTTTGCGCGAATGTACTAAATTAACTCAGAATAAATTGTTCTCAAGGCTATTACATACATGTTTTACTCGTAATCGTATAGTACTGTTTTCTTTCATTGTTCTTGTAAGTTCATGCTCTCCAGTAAGACGCATTGCAGAGAATGAATATCTGTTAAACAACACAGAGATTCAAACCGACTCGAAAGAAATTGATTCGAAAGAATTGAAAAATTACGAGAAGCAAAGTCCGAACAAGACTATTTTGGGTTTTAAATTTCACCTGTTCCTGTATAATCTGGCATCTCCTAAAAGAGAAAAGTTTCCCAGCTCCTGGTTTCGCAAAATTGGAGAAGAGCCTGTTATTTGGGATCAAATACTTACAGAAAATACCACGGAACAATACAAAAGATACCTTGAGACAAAAGGCTATTATGAAGCCATAGTTGAAGATAGTGTTGCACTTAGAAAAAAGAGAGCTGAAGTTCTGCATACTATTACCCTGGGTGAACCACATGTGATAAACAGTATAAAATACAAATTTGAAGATCAAAACATATCAGAATTAATCCTTGCTGAACCAGGCAATTGTCTGATTAAAACCGGTGATAGATTTGATAAAGAGGTTTTGCAAAGAGAAAGACAAAGACTGGAAACATTAATGAAAAATAATGGCTATTATAAATTCAGCAGGGAATTTATTTTTTATGAGGCAACTGAATCAGATGAGAAGTATAAAATAGACCTCGCAATAACAGTTAAGGAAAGCATTAGCGGGATTCCTGATCCGATTACAAAAGTAAGACATCATCATCAGTACAAAATCA
>DAOUOU010000106.1 GCA_030626465.1 Bacteroidales bacterium | reverse complement strand
GAACCAGGGCTTTTAATAATGAGGTGTTTAGCGATTGGTCAGTAACAGCTTCTTTTCTGGCATCTTCGCCTTATGTGGAAGTTGTTGTTCCGAACGGAGATGAAATATGGACAAGAGAACTGGATTATTTTATTCAATGGAAATCAAATTTCAGCGGTGATGTAGTTCTGGAATTGCATAAGGATAATGAATACCTGGAAACAATCGATATGGCAGAAAACAATGGAGCTTATGAATGGGAAGTTCCGATAGCTTTGGATTCCACCTGCGGATATTCTATTCTGATCAAAAGTATTGATAACGATGGGGTATTTGATGTCAGCAACAGATCCTTTGCAGTTTCTGACTCTTTCTGTACGAATATAACCATCCCTTTTATAGCAGTGCAGATACCGGATGGTGGTGAAATATGGGAAGAAGGCGAAGAGCATACGATTGTTTGGGACGATAATCTTGACGAAGATGTGGTAATTGAGTTGCTTAAGGCAGATGTTGTGGTTGAAACCATCGGCACGGTCGGAAGTAATGGATCATACAACTGGACTGTACCCGGTGAACTTATTTCGGGACAGGATTACAAAATCGTTGTTAAAAGTTCATCAAATTCTGAAATTGTTGATCAAAGTAATGACAATTTTGAAATCCGGGCTATTCAGACAGTTACTAAAGATATTTTATATTCGGGTATTGAATTTTCAGTACTTCCAAATCCTGCAAATGATCAGGTTATAATTTCTTACACGCTTTCTGAGGGTGTGGCAATAGATATTAGTTTGTTTAATCTGATGGGTCAGAAAGTATTATCATTAGTTAATAATTATCGTGAAGCAGGAACTTACCATGAAGAGTATACTATTGGTGAATTAGCCGGGAACACCTACCTGGTTTGTTTGAGATCTAAGGATACCCTGGTATATCAGAAATTGTATATCAGCCGGTAAGTCAAAAGAATAGAAAAACCAGATAGCGTGTCGCCATCTGGTTTTTTGAATTTTCAAATGCAACAGAATAGATCAGAATGATCCGGAATTTCTATGATAATTGTTTGATCAAGTCGTAAACAGTAAGGTTTTTACTCACAAAATTCTTACACCCAAATAGATTTATATTTTTTTAAACAGGTATAATTTTTTTTCATAACTTAAGGATATATAAATCAGATTAATAGTTCATCTGACTATTAATTATTGAATTTATAATAAATCTAAATTCCTTTCAGACGTTGGCTGAGAATATTTAAAGTTCTATTTTTGTTTGTGAAAAAAATAACAAATAACATATAAAATATTGTAAATCAATAAAATATCTTCTTTTTATGAAGAATTTTACGCAGAAGACTATAGAGAAGTATCATCACGACAAAACTCGTTTGATGGATATATTAATTGCAATTCAGTCTGAATCAGGGCATATTTCTCCGGAGAACGTGACTCAAATTGCAAATGAATTGAACATGTCGGAAGTAGATGTTGAACAAACCATTTCTTTCTATCACTTTTTCTCCATGAAACCTACCGGTAAGTATTCAATTTACCTCAATAATAGTGTTGTGGCTAATATGATGGGAAGAGCTGATACTGCAGCAGCATTTGAAAAAGAAGCAGGCATTACATTTGGTGAAGTTACACCTGATGGCTTAATAGGCCTTTTTGAGACTGCCTGTATCGGGATGAACGATCAGGAACCGGCAGCAATAATTAACAATCGGATTTTCACCAGGCTTACTTCTTTCAGGGCAAAAGAAATTATCCGGGATATTAAAGACGGGAAGAAAATTGAAGAAATGTTCTCCGCAAGTTTTGGTGATGGAGCAAATCGTAATAACCTGGTCAAATCGGTTGTTACAAATAATATTAGAAAAATAGGTCCCGTTCTTGATCCTGATTACAAGGTTGGAGAGGCAATCAGGAAGATTATCAGGATGAAGCCTGAGGAAGTAATTTCCGAAGTCAAACATTCCAATTTAAGAGGTAGAGGTGGCGCCGGTTTTCCTACCGGATTGAAATGGGAGTTTTGCAGGAATGCAATAGGTAAGAAAAAATATATATTCTGCAATGCAGATGAGGGAGAACCGGGGACTTTTAAAGACAGGGTTATTCTTACCGAATTACCTCGATTATTAATTGAGGGAATGGCGGTTGCAGCCTATACTGTTGAAGCATCAGAAGGTATTTTGTATATCAGATATGAGTATAAATACCTTGAAGAATACCTGGAGAAGATCCTTGAAGAAGCACGAATGAAAAATTACCTGGGGAAAGATATAATGGGAAAGAAAGGATTCAATTTCGACATACGAATTCAGTTTGGTGCAGGAGCCTATGTATGCGGTGAAGAATCTGCATTAATTGAATCAGCAGAAGGTAAGCGTGGTGAACCGCGAGATCGTCCACCCTTTCCTGTTGAGAAGGGTTATCTTGGAATGCCTACTGTAGTGAATAATGTCGAAACTTTATGCTCTGTTGTAAAAGTTATGCTCAATGGTGGAGACTGGTATAGATCATTTGGTACTTCTGAATCAACAGGGACCAAACTCCTCAGCATTTCGGGAGACTGCCGCAATCCGGGAGTTTATGAAGTATCCTGGGGATTCTCCGTTCATGACATGTTGGAAATGGTTGGTACGACAGGGAATGTTCAGGCTGTACAGGTTGGAGGTCCTTCGGGTTCACTTATCGGATCCGATGAGTTTAATCGTACATTAGGTTATGAAGATCTGGCAACAGGAGGTTCTCTCATCATTTTTGGAGAGAAGAGGGACCTGCTGAATGATGTAGTAGTAAATTTCATGGATTTCTTCATCGAAGAATCATGTGGCAGTTGCTCCACTTGCAGGATTTTACCCAATGTATTAAAGAAGAAACTTGAAAAAATACTTGAAGGGCGTGGCGTGGAACAGGATATCACAGACATAGAAACATGGGGGAAATTTCTGAAAGCCAGTAGATGTGGTTTGGGACAGACTGCTGCAAATCCAATCCTCACCTCCATAAAGAACTTCAGACATTTGTATGAATCGAAAGTTCAAACAAGAAAGGAATATGATACAGGTTTCGATCTCCAGCAAGCTGTGAAAGAAGCCTGCGAAGCAAGTGGACGGGAACCTAATATTTAATAGTTACAGATCATGAATCAGATAGTAAAAATTACCATAGACGGTGTAGAATGTATGGCAACAAAAGGACAGTATATTACAGATGCTGCCAAAGAAAATGGAATATATATTCCGACCTTATGTAATTATGAAGGAGTAAAGCCGAGGGGAAGTTGCAGGATTTGTACTGTGAAAGTGAATGGCAGGCTAATGACGGCATGTACTACTCCTGTTTCTGAAAATATGGAAATTGAGAACAATGCAGATGAGATACAGGAGCTTCGAGAAGCAATAATAGAATTGCTTTTCATAGAAGGAAATCATTTTTGCCCCGCCTGTGAGAAAAGCGGAAGTTGCGAATTACAGGCCCTGGCATACAGGTTTCATATGATGGTACCCCGTTTTCCGTATTCATTTCCACAGCAGGAAATTGATGCCACAAATCCAAAACTGGTGAAAGATCAGAACAGGTGTATCCTTTGCAAAAGGTGTATCAGAGCTATAAAGGATGAAAAAGGGCGGTCTGTTTTTGCATACAAACGCAGAAGCCGTCATGTTGAGATAAGCATAGACCCAAAAATTGGTAAAAGCTTATCGGATGAGATGGCACAGCAGGCCATGGATGTTTGTCCTGTTGGAGCTCTTCTGGTCAGGGAAAGAGGTTTTGTAGTTCCGATCGGTGAGAGGAAATATGACAATGAACCAATCGGAAGTGATATTGAAAAATTGAAGGAATAAAAATGTTAAAAGAATAGAATAATGAGTAAACCAGTTGTTGCTACTACTTCACTGGCAGGTTGTTTCGGATGCCACATGTCATTGTTGGATATCGATGAGAGGATATTGGATCTTATTGAGCTTGTTGAGTTCAATAAATCTCCGATAAATGATATCAAAAAGTTCACTAAGAAATGCGATATTGGCTTAATAGAAGGTGGATGCTGTAACAGTGAGAATGTTCATGTATTGCAAGACTTCAGAGAGCATTGCCAGATTCTTATTTCAGTTGGAGAATGTGCTATTATGGGTGGTCTTCCGGCAATGCGAAATGGAATCCCTATTAAAGAATGTCTGGAAGAAGCATATATCAATGGGCCAACTGTAAAGAATAATACGGAAAAGATTATTCCGAATGATCCGGAAATACCTATCATGCTGGATAAGGTTTATCCATGTCATGAGGTAGTGAAAATGGATTATCATTTACCAGGTTGTCCACCAAGGGCAGATCTTATTTGGGAAGCTCTTGTTGCCCTGATCACAGGCAACGAAATGAAGCTGCCCTACCATGTTGTTAAATTTGATTAAAGCTGAATTATGGGACAGAAAATAACTATTGAGCCTGTTACTCGTGTAGAAGGACATGGAAAGGTAACGATCCATCTTGATAACGAAGGAAATGTCACACAGACAAGATTACATATTGTTGAATTTAGAGGTTTTGAAAGATTTGTCCAGGGCAGGCCTTACTGGGAGGCCCCGGTGCTTGTTCAACGTCTTTGCGGTATATGTCCGGTAAGTCACCATCTTGCGGCAGCAAAAGCTCTGGATGTTATTGTTGGTGCCGGCACAGGTGATGGACTTACTCCCACAGGTGAAAAAATGAGACGCCTGATGCATTATGGTCAAATATTCCAATCGCATTCCTTGCATTTCTTTCATCTTGCATCGCCCGATCTTCTTTTTGGAATTGATGCCGACCCGGTGAAAAGAAATGTTATTGCGCTTGCTCTCGAAAATAAAGACCTTGCCGTGCAGGGAGTAATGATGCGTAAATTTGGCCAGGAAATAATAGCAGCTACTGCAGGGAAAAAGATACATGGTACAGGAGCCATTCCGGGTGGGATAAATAAACACTTATCTTCTTTTGATAAAAAACACTTTCTAAACGGAGAAGCACCGTTGAATATCAAGACCATGGTTGACTGGTCGCTTGCTGCACTCGAATTTTTCCATGATTACCACGAAAAAAACAAAGCCGTCATTGATGAATTTATTGAAATCCCTTCAAGTTATTTAAGCCTTATAAGAAAAGACGGTGCTCTTGATCTTTACCATGGAGTTCTCCGGGCGAAAGATCAAAATGGAAACATTATTCTTCATGATGTAGACTACCAGGATTATCTCAAATACATCGACGAAGAAGTAAAGAACTGGAGTTACATGAAATTCCCTTATTTGAAGGAACTGGGGAAAGAGGCTGGATGGTATACCGTTGGTCCTCTGGCAAGACTAAACAATGCGGATTTTATTGATACACCTCTTGCCCAAAAAGAATTTGAGAATTTCAAATCCTATAACAATGGCAAGCCAAGCCATAAAGCAATGCATACGCATTGGGCAAGGTTAATAGAAATTTTGCACTCAGCCGAAAAGATGGAACAACTTCTTGAGGATCCGGATCTGACAGAAGGTCCGCTAACAGTGAAAGGGAAGAAAGAGTCCGAAGGTGTGGGAGTGATTGAAGCTCCTCGTGGGACTCTGTTTCATCATTATAAAGTGAATGATCACGATCAGATTGAAATGTGTAACCTGATCGTTTCTACTACCAATAATAATCAACCGATGAACGAAGCGGTTAATCAGGTTGCTGTGAAGATGATGACAGGAAAGGAAGAGATTTCTGAAGCTATGATGAATGCAGTTGAAGTAGCCATAAGGGCTTACGATCCCTGCTTAAGCTGTGCAACACATGCCCTTGGTCAGATGCCTCTGGAAATTTCTCTTTTCAAAAAAGAAAAAATGATTGACAAGAAACGAAATCGTTGATATGCATAATAGTTCTCCGCGTATTCTGGTCTATGGGTATGGTAATCCGGGGCGTCAGGATGATGCGTTAGGGGTATTACTGGCAGAAGAAATAAACAAGTGGGCACAAGAGGAAAACCTTCCCAATATTGATATTGATCAGAACTATCAGCTTAATATTGAAGATGCTGACAAAATTGCTCAGTATGATATAGTTGTTTTTGCCGATGCTTCAATGAATGATGTCAATTCTTATGAAATGGATAAGGTTGTGCCTGATGCAAAGGTTGATTTTAGTATGCATTCGGTTACACCTTCTTTTGTTGTTGGACTGTGTAACCGGATTTTTGCCGGCAAACCCTTGGTTTATCAGCTACAAATTAAAGGTTATAAGTGGGAATTTATGGAGAAGGTTACAGAAGGAGCAAGGAAAAATCTTAATTCTGCCGTATCTTATATTAAAAATTTCCTTCTTAAAAACATAAATTATCCTCACTAAAATCAATCCGGAAATATATTCAGCTATCCCCTTTCTTTCTTTTCTGAAGAACCGATATCCAGGGTTTTAGTTAATAGTAAATTTGTCCACCTTTTGAATACATAAGTCCACCTTTAATTATATGCAACATTCTAAATTTATTCTGCGAACCAATTAACTAATTACTTACTATTTACTAATCCTATTCAAAAACTATGAAAAGAAGATGGTTATTTCGACTAAATCTGATTGGCATAATTCTCCTGTTTTTCACAACAGGAATTGCCAATGCACAAAACATTACCATTACAGGGAAGGTTACTGCTGCATCAACAGAAGAACCTTTACCGGGGGTGAATATTGTAATTAAGGGAACAACGGAAGGTTCCATTACAGATCTGGATGGAAATTATTCCATCACTGTGCCCGACGAGAATGCCATACTTGTATTTTCTTTTGTTGGCTATGTAACAGAAGAAATACCTGTAGGTAATCAAACTGAAATTAATTTGAGTCTTATCGACGACATTATGTCTCTCGATGAGTTGGTTGTTATTGGATATGGAACACAGCGAAAGGGTGATGTTACCAGTTCAATCGCTTCGGTAAAATCTGACGATTTTATTCAGGGGGGAGTACAGGATATCGGACAATTGATACAGGGAAAAGTTGCCGGATTAACTGTTTATTCAGTTAGTGGAGATCCTACGGCAAATACCCAGGTAAGATTAAGAGGGACAAACTCACTCTTTGGAACTGGTACTGATCCATTGGTAATTATCGATGGTGTTCCTGGCGATTTTAACTCGGTTGCCCCTGAAGATATTGAATCAATAGATGTATTAAAAGATGGATCGGCCGCTGCTATATATGGTACACGCGGAACAAATGGTGTGATTATTATAACCACCAAACGTGCAAGTGGTCATTATAAAACTAAAGTTGAATATTCAGCTTTTGTTACTACACAGACCGTAGCCAAAAAGATGGAGATGTTTACGGCCGAGGATTACCGGCAACAAATCACTGAAGGAGTTAGAGACAGTACTTTCGATTTGGGTGCTTCAACCGATTGGTTCGATGAAGTTACACGAACTCCTATTAGTCATGTTCATAATTTTTCCTTCCAGGGAGGGGATAATAAAACAAATTACCTGGCGAGTGTAAATTACAGGGATCTGCAGGGAATATATAAAGAAACAGACATGCGTGTATTTACTGCACGTGCCGATATTAATCATTCCATGTTCGATGATCTTATTAAATTAAATATTGGATTCTTATCCCGACAAGATAAGTATAATACCAATGCAGATGGTATAAGTTTCAGTGGATATACTTACAGGCAAACACTGATCAGGAATCCAACCGCACCCGTTAAAAACGATGATGGCACCTGGCATGAACAAACCAGCTATTTTTACTATGAAAACCCGGTTGCCCATTTGTACGAAACCGAAGGTGGCAACAAAGCGCAATGGAATCGCATAAACGGAACAGTTACTGTTAATCCTATAGAAGGCTTGAGGTTAAAAGCATTGCTATCGTATAGCAAGTATAACCAGTCACGAGGATATTATGAAACCAAACAACATTTCTCAAATGTTGCACGCGGATTAAACGGATATGCTTCGAATGGTTCGCGGGAATCGATCGACAGGCTGGTAGAATTGACTGTAGATTATGCTAAAACTATAAATCAACATCATTTCACAGTGCTGGGAGGATACAGTTACCAGGATAACGACTGGTGGGATTACTGGATGAGAAATGTAGACTTTCCAACAGATCTATTCGGTTATAGTAATATGGATTTAGGGAAAGGAATTGATGAGGCAAATGCAAACGCCGGAGTAGGCAGTCAACGAAGAAAAACCAACCTGATCGGATTCTTCGGAAGAGCAACCTATAGCTTTGCGAACAAATACCTGTTAATGGCCAGTCTCCGCCACGAGGGTGCCAGTCAACTATATGGAACAGAGGATCCCTGGGGTACCTTCCCCGCAGTATCGGTAGGTTGGAGAATTTCCAACGAATCATTTTTGCAGAATATTACTTTTATTAATGATCTGAAGTTAAGAGCAGGTTATGGAATTACAGGTACTCAACCCGATAACGACCACCTGTTTCATGGAGTAGCGACCATTCAATATGGAGCTCCGGTTCTGGTGGCTGGAGAATTTCTCAGGTCACTCGAACCAGGAAGAAACGCTAGTCCATACCTGAGATGGGAGGAAAAAGCTGAAACAAATATTGGTCTGGATTTTTCTATATTGGATAACCGGATTGGAGGTACTGTCGATTATTATATAAGGAAAATAGATGGCCTACTCTATGATTTTGATGTACCCGTTCCACCAAATCAGTTGCCCACAACATTTGCAAATGCAGGTGTATTTGAAAATAAGGGTATCGAAATATTGTTGAATTTTATTCCGGTTAATAGAACAAACTTTAAATGGACCTCAAGTATAAATTTTTCAACCAACATTAACAAATTAGTCTCTTTAGGTAATGAAGAGTATGAGTTTACTCAAGATTGGCTGGGAACCGGAAATGCAGGAGAGCCTATATGGGGTTACACACACAGAATGGATATCGGAGGTGAAATTGGTAACTTTTGGGCATACAAAGTTGTCGATGTTACAGACGATGGTGAATGGATTTATCTAGACAGTCTGAATACAAGGGTAGCCTATGATACATTTGCCCTGGTTGATGACAACAGGCATATTGTAGGAAATGGTATACCAAAATATTTTGTTGGCTGGAATAATACCTTCACCTATAAAAACTTTGATTTTACCTTTTCTATAAGAGGCGCATTTAAGTTCCAGATACTTAATCGCCAGAGAATGTACTACGAGAATACATCCTCGATATAATAGCTATTATATTGTAAGGGCATATCCTGGCTTAACATAGTTTTTCCAAATAAGGGATCGTAAGCGGTATTTAAACGATTGTAATAATCGATGG
>DAOUOU010000169.1 GCA_030626465.1 Bacteroidales bacterium | reverse complement strand
TTGATCTTTTTCTCAATTTCTTTCACAGAGAATTCAGAATCAGGGCTTTCGAAAGCCGATTCCTTATTTAAATTCAGATAGTACAAATCTTCTGTATTGTCAAACGTTGTATTGGCTTTTACATGACGTCTGTAATTGTTTATAAACGTATTTTTCATTATAGTAAAAGTCCATGCTTTTAAATTTGTGTTTTCTTCAAATTTATTTCTGTATGCAATCGCTTTTACAAATGTTTCCTGTAGCAAATCTTTGGCATCTTCAGTGTTGGATGTAAGACTCATTGCAAATCTCTCAAGATTTCCGGAAAGATTTGTCAGCTGATAATTAAATTCAATTGCTGTCATATTTTTGGCTTTTGAAGGTTGACTGATTATTAAAATGTTTAACAAACATAATTAAAAGTTAAACATCAAACAAACTCACACTTCTCCTGATCCATGCTTTTTAAAGCTTATTTTAAATAAGGAAAAACTATATAAACCTTTAGTAATAGCTAATGCCGCAGATTTATTAAGAATAATTCTAAATAAATTATAAATAGTATTTATATCAAATTGGTATGTTTAATAATTGATTAAAATGATTAAACATTTAAGTATATTTAATTTTATGTTTCATTGGCATTAAGCATACGTTCATATTGCTTTTTATTCTTCATCAGAAAGAACAAGGAATGGTTTAAATCAGATCGATTTTCGGAGCCACGTACTCTTCTTTGATAATGGAAGAGTTTTTGGATAAAAATTGAAAGTCTATCGACAGTACAGCTGTTGAAAACTATCTTGAAAAGAAGAATTGACTTTCAATATATATTGCAAATAACGGTATAGCATTTGGTAAGGTTATGAAGAACAATGGAAGATGTAATTACAACAGGAAGAGGTCCGGATCAGGATATAGAATTTATTTCTGAGATAAGTGCTTCCGGAGAGTCAATATGCTTTGCATTATCTGGAAAATCATCTTTTAGAGATAAAGCCTGCTCACCGGTAATGTAAATCGTTTTTTCTGAAAACTTTTCTGCAAGATTTTGCAGGTAGTTCTGTATATCGCAGTCTGTCATTGAAGTAATGAAAGAGGTAAGCAGATAATCGGAATGACATATTCTTTCAACTTCAACTAAATCTCCAACTGGAACATTTTGTCCAAGGTAAATAACTTTATGACCTCTTTTACGAATTAAATAACTTGCAAATAAGAGGTTTAACTCATGCATTTCTCCTTCAGGAAGAAATAGAAAAAAAGTTTTAGCATGGGGGAGATTATCACCTATCTGACTGTCAATAGCTACTAACATTTTTTGTCGAAGCAGGTTTGAAACAAAATGTTCCTGGGAAGGATTAATTGATCCGGTTTGCCACATAATACCAACTCTGACCAGGAATGGATTTAATATTTTAATTACAGTATCTTCAAACCCTAATTGTATAATTGCTCTTGAAAGAATCCTTTCAAATTTACTCTCATTCAGATCAATCATGGCAATAGCCAGATTGTCAATCAGACTTTCCGAATCAGCGGATTGTTCAGCCAGTCTATTGATATTATCTGCAATCTCAACAGGAGAAAACCGGGCTATTTTTGAGATCTTATATCCGTTTTTATTTAAAATGGAAACATTCAGTAACTTTTTAAGATCTGAATCGCAATAGGCACGTATGTTTGTTGATGTGCGTTCGGGATCTATTAGTCCGTATCGCTTTTCCCAAATGCGAATGGTATGCGCCTTAATACCTGTGAGTCGTTCAAGATCTCTTATAGAATAGTTCGCCATGGGAAATTCTTGTTATGAGTAAAAACTTATTGAACCAATTAAAAATTATACTATTTGTTTTTAATAAACACGAACATTATAAGCTTTGTTTAGGTAAATATTAAATTTTTCTGATTATACTGATTCCATCGCGGATTGGAATTATTATATTTTCGACACGCGGATCCTTTGATATTAATTCATTGAATGCTCTTATACCTTTCGTCTCTTTATCAGTATATTTTACTTTGTCAAGTACTTTACCGTCCCACAATACATTATC
This sequence comes from Bacteroidales bacterium, assembly GCA_030626465.1. Classification (GTDB taxonomy): domain Bacteria; phylum Bacteroidota; class Bacteroidia; order Bacteroidales; family UBA10428; genus UBA10428. Next base: position 3,843 of record DAOUOU010000169.1, on the reverse strand, counting down.
TGCAATTATAAATCCACCAGGTCTTATTTTATCAATAACAAGCGAATAATAATCAACGTATTCTTTCTTTTCGGCATCAATAAATACCAAATCGAACTGATAATCCAGACTTGGAACAATTTCAAGTGCATCCCCAACCAAAAGCTCTATCTTATCAGATAATCCGGATTTTTGAAAATAATTGCTAGAAAATTTAATTATTTCATCATTCTTTTCAATAGTAATCAGTTTTCCTCCTACAGATAATCCTTTGGCCAGACAGATGGCAGAATAACCGGTAAATGTCCCTATTTCAAGTATGTATTTTGGCTTTAGCATAAATGATAAAAACTCCAGTAACTTACCCAGCATTGGTCCTGATAACATGCGGGGATAAATAGCTTTCAGGAAAGTAACCCGGTTAAGTTCAGCCAGAATATTATCTTCAGGGGTTGAATGAGATAATACATAATTTTCTATAGCTTTTTCATAATCATTCATCATAGTACATGATTTAACAATACATCAGTGAAGAAAGCTGATGAGGTATCAGTATATCGTTGGATATTTCTTGAATATCTTTTGATGATATGGTTTCAATCTTTTTGGTGATTTCTTTTAATGAATCAATACGGTCGAAAAGAAGAATGCTCCGGCCGTTTGATAACATCTGGTTCTCATTATTTTCTGCTGCAATGGCAATCTGACCTATTAATTGACGCTGAGCTCTTGAAAGCTGAATTGTGCCTAATTTTGATCCTCTCAATTTTTTAAGATCAGAATGAATTAGGTTGAGGCATTGATTTAAGTCTTTTTTATCCGTACCGAAATAAATATGAAATATACCCACATCGGTATATGTTGAATAATTTGATTCCACATTGTAAGCAAGACCTTTTTTTTCGCGTAATATCATGTTAAGGCGGGAATTCATCCCGGGGCCTCCAAGCAGATTATTAAGAAGATGCATAACAAACCTCTTATCATCCTTGTTGCTGTATGCCTGGTTACCAATTATACAATGGGCCTGATAGGTGTTTTTACTTTCTTGTTTGCTCTGAGAATTGTACAAATTATAATCGTATTTATTACGCGGTGATTTCTTTTGCATAGATGGAATATCGGAAAAATATTTTGTAAAGTATTTAGCAATGCGATTGTATGAAAGGCTTCCTATACTTGATATCACTATTTCATTTGTAGGATAGTTGGAGGTGTAAAAGTTAATTATATCACTTCTTGAAAAAGAATTGAGAGATTCTTTTGTACCCAGGATGTTTCGGGCAATTGGATTGCTGTTAAAGATCATTTCCTCAAAATCATCGTAAATCTGGTCAACAGGAGAATCCTTATAGGAGTTTATTTCATCAATGATGACTTCTTTTTCTTTATTAATTTCGTTCTGCGGAAAAACAGAGTTAAACAGAATATCAGAAATCAGTTCAAATGCTCTTGGGTAATAATTATTAAAAAATGTTGTATAAATGCAAGTTTCTTCTTTGGTTGTATAGGCATTCATCTCTCCCCCAACATCCTCCATTCTGCTCAGGATATGATGAGCTTTTCTTTTTTTTGTGCCTTTGAAAATAAGATGTTCTGACAGATGGGCTAATCCGTGTTGATTTTCAAGTTCGTCGCGTGATCCGGTATTTATTAATATTCCACAATGGGCAACCGGTGAAACTGCAGGTTGATGAATAAGTCGGATTCCGTTTTTTAAAATATGAGTGTATAATTCCATCTCCCTTAATCAGTATAAAAAGAGCTACAAAAGTATGAAACGTCTATTTAATTTTTATTCAAAAATTACATAAAAAGTATGAATAAAAATTGAATAGTAAGTAACATCAGACCTTTAAAAATTAATTTAATACTGATGAAATGATATGATTAAACCTAGTTGACAGGATTCATTATTTCTTAGGCTAATTCTTTATGATTTTGGGAAAATGAAATAGAATTATCGAGTCTCTGATGAAAAATCGCTCCGGTATATTTAATACAGATTCCTTTTTGTGAAACACATTTTTTTTCAATAGATTTGCAGCGCTTAAATAAAAAGGTGGCATAGCTCAGCTCCGAAAAACAGCAAATTTGAATTCAAATTTGCTGTTTTTCGGGATTGGTAGAGCAACTGATTGAAAATATTACTTAAAAGGTGGCATAGCTCAGTTGGTAGAGCAACGGACTGAAAATCCGTGTGTCCCTGGTTCGATTCCAGGTGCTACCACATAAAAACAGAGTGAGAGTGAGAGCGAGAGCGAGACACTTTCACTCTGTTTTTCTCAAATCTCACTTTCACACTCACTCGTTATATAGGTCTTCATCTTTAAGATAAAAGTTATAAATAATTAACAACCAGATATTCCAGGTGTTACTGTAGTACTGATAAAAATACCAGGAAGCATATGAAATGATATATTTTGCATAATATGCAAGAAGATATACGGTTTGTTAATTTTGTTTGAAGAGATGTTTATTATGTTGATTATTAATTTTTTTCATTGGAAATCGTATAAGTTTATTCTGTCAATTCTAATTTGCCTTTGATCAATCATATTTGACTTTCGGGATTAATAAATATTAACTTATGTAATGATTCTCATTCATTTTAAGAATTGTTGTGGCTAAAAATTCAAAAGTCTGAAATAATCGAAAAGCAAAATTCAATTCAGATGTTATAAACATTATACAAACTATTAATAATTTAAGATAAAATTTTCAATTGTCGAATTTCTAAGATTTGATAATTATGAGTAAATGGTTATACAATGGTTTCGTGATTTGGTTAATCCTTGGCCAAATCGTTTGTTATGCTCAGGAAACGAAGGTTATTAAATCTGTAAATGTTCAAATTAGTTTTTCTAAAGAAAAATTTAGAATTAAGCAAAAAGGTTCCCATTTTCAGATTCATAATATAAAAACAAATACATATTCTAATAAGGATTCATCAGTGCTTCCGTATATCCCTTACTTTGTAGTTCTTCCTCACGGTGTTGAAATTGATAATCTGCAGATATTAATACAAAAAACCGAATTATTCATTGACGATGTTTATATTGCTTTCCCAGAAAATAAAGCTATAAAAGAATATAATAATTCAATTAAAAAACAAGTTACATTTAGCTTTAATGCAGACACACTGTCAAACTCCTTTCCAAACATTAACGATATTGTTGAAATAGAATCACCTGAATTGCAGGCAGGGTATTTACTAATTAAATTACTGATCTGCCCTTTTCAATATTACTTCGAATATAATAAACTGGACTTACTAAAACATATTGAATTAAAAATAAACTATAATATAAATGATAGCCAATTTGATTTTGAAACTTCAGAAAAGAAAATTGAAATAAGTAAAGACTATGTAAGGAAATTTGTATTGAATCCAAATGATTTGGAAAAGATACTTCCTCTTAAAGAAAAAATTGATTATTCAAAAATTAAAACTTTCGATAATATAGAAAATGAGGACTCTTTAATCAATATTAAATATAAAAATGAAACGATACCTGATAAAAAACCATACTATATAAAAAAAATAAAATGACATAAAAATCTGACGTTGTGCAAATTGGCCTTATTAAATATGTTATAATAATTTTCTTATTTGTATTTATTACTCCCGTGCATGCTGATAAAGAGGAAAAGATAATAGTACTCGTTAACGAATATGTATATGACAGTTTAGAATGGGAAATAAACAGATATGTTGATGATATTTCTGCTTTTTATACTGTTAATATATTTGAAACATCAGGAGGAGATGCACAAAATTTAAAATCAAGCATAATAGATTTATATTCAGACAGCTTGGTTGGATGCATATTTATTGGTGATATATCTTTTGTATATTATGAA
>DAOUOU010000034.1 GCA_030626465.1 Bacteroidales bacterium | reverse complement strand
CGGAATATACATTAGCTGTAACATTGAGTACAGCTAAAAGGCTTAACAAACCAATACATCTGAATATCAGAAGAAGCCTTTTGAATTGCTTTCCATAAGAATCGGAAAAGTAGTTAAGGATTAAATTCATAAAATTAGGCGTTTAGATTCTACATAGGTTAAAGTTATATTGAATAAAACCAATTATGATCGAAAGCTGTTAGCGGCTTTTTTCGATCTTTCAGTGGGTTAGTCCATAGGCATAATGCTTTAGTAGTTATATTATAATTTTCAGTAGTCCGGTTTAGTAACGAATTTAGTAAAGAATATTAAGTTTTATGTTAAAAGTTCTTGTTATAGTATAGTGTCACTTTTTTCTCATGAATCGTATAGTTAATAGGTGAAGTCAACTCGAGGGCCTTCAGAACCTGCTCAAGGGGAAAATCCAGTAAGGTTCCGGAATAGGAATACTTCTTCAATTCTTCATCCTTAAAAATGAAAATAATATTATATTTCCTTTCCAGTTTTTTAGCAAGACTTTCCAGTGGTTCATTATTAAAAATCAATTTACCATCTTTCCATGATGTGAACTCTTCTGTATTCACATTTATCTTGATATCAATATCACCTGATGACTTCCTGTCAGGGCTCGATGTTAAATTCTTATTACCGGTCTTAGATGATTTTGATTTTTTTTCAAATGAGCTTATTTCAGTGAAGGCGTTAGCTTTATAAAAGGTAAGCTTTTGTTTTGGTTTTAAATAGACAGGACTATCTGATTTTTTAGTCTCAATGCGAATATTTCCTTTTACCAGGGTTGTCTCTATATTATCTTCTTCGGGATACGACTTTACATTGAAGGCTGTTCCTAACACGTGAATATCTAAATGGGAGGTGTGAACAACGAATGGATGCTTTTTCTTTTCAATAGTAAAATAGGCTTCACCCTCAAGGAATACTTTACGCTCACGAATACCAAATTGTCTGTTATAGATTAATTTACTGCCTGCATTAAGCCATATTTTGCTTCCGTCAGGAAGAACAACCGAAGATCTGCTGCCATAAGGTACAACTATCTCACAAGATTCTCTATCCAGGAGAAAAATAGTTTTACCGCCCAGAAAATATGCACCTGTTCCTATCGATATCATAAGCACAATAGCAGCTGCATATTTTACTATTGATTTTCGCAATCGATTGATCTTACTCTTTTTATCAGGTCCTTTATTTTTTTCATAGGCATCAGCTCGTTCTAGAAATACATTGTATGCTTTTTCAACAACTGATTTGTCATAGTCAAGGTTTGCTGAGATCTCAACAAAGATTTTTTTAAGTGTTGCGAATTCATGTATGTTATGCTTGTCCTGATCCAGCCATTCTGAAATGAATCTAATTTCATTATTCGTTGCCTTGCCTGAAAAATACTTGAATAGAGATTCTTCGTTACTGTTTACTTTTGTTTTCAAATGCGTATATTTTTCTGTTGTATATATGACGTTTAACAATGGTCAGACCCTAAAAATTATTGAAAGCATTTAGAATTTATATTGCTATCAGGAGACAAAATAGCAGGAAGAAATAATCTTTAAGTGCCATACGCAAGGTTTTTAATGTCTTGGAAATATGGTACTCCACTGTTTTGGTATTGGTTTTTAAAATATCAGCAATTTTTTGATAACTTCTGTGGTCTTCCCGGCTTAACCTGAATATTTCTTTTGTCTTTTCTGGCAGGGAACTGTATGTTTTCGAAACAATACTTTCAATTTCATTCAATTGAATTTCAGAAAATGTAAAATCACCTGAAGTATTGTATAATATTTCTACTTCTTTGAGCTTCAACTGCTCTTTTTCATTAAAATCAGATGTTACCCTTTTGTGTCTAAGATACTGAATACTACGGTTGTGTACAGCTCTGAAAAGATAAGATGAAATGGATGAGAATATCGCTAATTCAGTTCTTTTTTCCCATAAATGAAAGAAAAGATCCTGTACAATATCTTCTGAAACACTTGTGTCCTCGACATAACTATTAGCATATAGGGTTAAACGCTGGTAATATGTTTCAAATAATTTTCGAAATACTTCTCTGTCCCCATGTTTTATTTTACTTAAGATATTTTTATCGTTTATATCCATTGAGAATAGCGTTATCCCTTATACTATATTGTAGACTAATATACTATTAATATAACAATTGAAGATTAAAATGTGAAAATGTTGACAATAGTAATCTCTCCGGAAACAGACTTTATGTATATTAACTTCTGGTGCCGGAACAAGTAAAATCATTACATATTATTGCATTTGTGACAGACGGAATGCCTGCTAACTTCACCAGGATTTTGGTGCTGACTTGAGAACGAATGCTCAAGGTGAGGTCAACATAATATTTCACTCTATCTTATGACGTCCGTTATTCAAAAAAGTAATCCCGGGAAGGGACTTGTTTTCTTCGAATCGATCGTAAAACTGTTTCAGATCGGTCCATAAATCCAGAATAGCTTTGTTAGGATTGAAATCTTCAGAAAGATTTCGGAATCTTATGTTACTCAATCTGGCCGGAAAGATGGTAACCGGAATATTGAACTGGCCATTGTTCTTTGCTTCAACACAGTATACATAAAGTTCTTTTATTTTATCATTGGTGATAGGCAAGGATCCAATCGTAACGCATTTTCCATGAATAAAGATATCCCCTCCAAGATTGTTTTTAACTCCAAGTAGCTGGTCTGATTTGTTTGGGTAGTTAATTCCTAAAGAAAGATGGTAGTTGCTTTTTGGATTGAATAGGTTGATATGATAAAATCCTTCCGGAACCTGAAAATCACCCTGTCTTCTTTTGGGGCCCAATTGACCGGAAAGCCGGCAAATATCGTATGTTATTACTTTGGTATATCTTTCATCACTTTTATTTTTTGCCCAGACTTCAATTTCTTTTTCCAGCTTGAAAACACGTAAATAGAGTTCCATATCCTGTGGGTTTATTTCAAGTGTTTTCAGGTTATTATTGATTAGGTTCCACTTTTCCCGGTAAGCTTTTTCAACACGTGAAAATTTCATCTGGTTTTCCTTAAAACTGTTCACACTTGTAAAGGAATACAGGAGGATCAGAAACAATGGGATATATACAATTGATATTTTTTTATCCATAAAGTAACGCTTCTTATGTAATTACAAGTGATCTGACGCGCTAAAAAAAATCAAGGGGTAATATAGAAAGATACGTTTGCTTTCGTGTTTTATTGCATGAATAAGGACGATAGAATTGGTGAATCGATGAACTGGGGAACTGATGAGATGACGATTTTCGATTAAGTAACTTCATTTCATCGATTCCCCAGTTCCCCAGTTCATCATACAACTGTCTTCCGACTTCCGACTCCGGTCTTCGGACATTGTCCTCCGAAGCTTTCAGCGAAGGAGGGCTCCCGACTTCTAATAAACACTATCATTCCTGTGATCTCCCCATCTGTACTTGATGGTTCTCTTCAGAGGTATTTGCATACCACCAGTTGATTCCAGCCAATCATAAATATCAGTTGCCAGCTGCTCAATTATTTCCTGGTGTTCGGGAGAAGCTATCAGGTTGTTCATTTCATGGGGATCTTCCTCGAGATCATAAAACTCATTGGTATCCCAGATACCATGGTATCGGATATATTTATAGCGATCCGTTCTAACGCCATGCATAGTAGGGGTATGAGGGAAGTCGTATTCCCAGTAATACTCGTAATAGATCTTATTTCTCCAGTCGACATCCTGATTTTCAAGAAGAGGTTTAAAGGAAAGTCCATGCATGTATTCAGGAACGGAAATTCCTGCCATATCTAAAATTGTGGGTGCTATATCTATATTCTGGATCATTTTCCTGATTTGTCGATTTCCGCTAAAATACCATGGACTCCAGACTAGCAAGGGTACCTTTGCCGATTCCTCATAAAAGTGTCTCTTATCAATCAGTCCATGCTCACCAAAAGAGAATCCATTATCGCCCATGTAGATAAGTATTGTTGATTCCTTCAGGTTTTTTTCTTCAAGGAATGAAATAACATTTCCTATACTTTCATCAATTCCCATCAAAGTTTCGCAATACCTTCTGAAAAATGTTTCGAAATCCATTTGACCGTGGTACATAAAATCTACTCCATGCCAGCTTTCACGCTGATTTCTTACCCAATCCGGTAATCTGTTCCCGCCATAGTATTCATCGGTAAGATAAGGTGATCCGGGATGTTTTCCTTTTGGATTTTCAGCGGATACACTATAAGACGGAGGATAGACAATCTCCTTTTCTTCATAGATAAAAGCATGCCGTATTGAAGGTTTGAACATTGCATGTACTGCTTTGTGAGAAAGATATACAAAAAAAGGTTTTTCACCCTTGCGGGTATTCATCCATTCAATAGCATGCTTGGTCAATAGATCTGAAATATAGGAAGAATCGGTATAAGAGATTCGTTTGCCATTGATATTCAGGGTTGGATTGTAATAATCACCCTGGCCTTCAAAACTTTCCCAGTGATCAAAACCAGGTTGCGGATCATCTCCCTGATCACCCATATGCCATTTACCGAAAAAAGCTGTTTCGTAACCTGCTTTCTGAAGGTATTCAGGAAAGAAGACCAATCCCCGGGGCATGGGTGCATTATTGTCAACAATCTGGTGTGAATGGGAATACAATCCGGTCAGGATTGAAGCTCTGCTGGGAGAACATAAGGAAGTTGTTACGAATGTATTTGGAAAATAAACACCTTCTTTTGCGAGCCTGTCAATAGTCGGAGTCTCGAGCCACGGCACTTTTCCGGTAAATCCCATAAAGTCGTACCTGTGATCATCGCTCAGGATAAAAATAATGTTTGGTTGATTTTGAGCATATAATATGCCTGATAAGTGAAAAAAGAAAAACAGAGGCACAACAAGAAAAATCTTTTTACCTAAGTAATTTTTATTAATCTTAGTTTTCATCATAATACACCGTATATAAAAATCAGAATGAATCTATTAAAATGAGTATCAGATCTCTTATAGCATCTTTCACTCAAATGATTGAATCCTCAAGAACAGCAAATAATTAGTATAATGAGGGGACTATAAAGTTATGATTAATTGCAGATGATTTAAAACTAAACTTCCTGTTTATATCATTCCACCATCTCATGACTATTGCACATAGATTTTTCATTAATTTGTACCAGTTTTTTAAATTCCGTATCACAAATGAAACTGAATCTTGGTCTTTTATTTGGAGGTCGCTCTGGTGAACATGAAGTTTCCTTACAATCCGCAAAATCTATTGCCAATGCAGTAAATCGAGAGAATTTCACTCTGTTTCTTCTGGCAATTGATAAACAGGGCAACTGGTTCTTAGCGGATGAAAAGAACTACCTTTTGCATGCAAATGATCCTAAAAATATAAAACTTAATGTTAGATCTGAACAGCAAATCTCCTTGATACCTAATAATAATACCAATCAGATCCTTCGACTTTCTGATGGCAGAGACATGGGAACCCTGGATGCGATTTTCCCTATTATTCATGGTACATTTGGCGAAGACGGATCGCTGCAGGGCTTTTGTTCCATGTTAAACCTTCCCTGTGTAGGGGCTGATGTTTTGGGCTCTTCCCTTGGCATGGATAAATCAATTACCAAACAGTTATTAATTCAGGGAGGCATTCCTGTGGCAAAATTTGTATTGGCTGAAAAGAATTGCAATATCGATCAGGTAATTGAGGGAACAAAGAAAAATTTTGGCTATCCGGTTTTTGTAAAGCCTGCCTGCTCAGGGTCTTCTGTTGGAGTTTTTAAAGCAGAAAATGATAAGGTATTAAAGGATGCGATCAAACGGGCCCTGAGATACGACAGCAGGGTGCTGGTTGAGGAATGCATTGAGGGACGGGAGATTGAGTGTGCTATTCTCGGTAACGATGATTTGCTGGCATCAATTCCAGGAGAAATTATACCCAGACATGCATTCTATTCGTATGAAGCCAAGTACCTCGATTCGGAAGGAGCTCGTCTGGATATGCCGGCAAACATTCCCGATCAGGTTGTTGAGCAGGTACAATATCTGGCAAAAAAAACCTATAAGCTATTGTCTTGTTCAGGTATGGCAAGAGTTGATATGTTTTTAACTCAAACTGGTGATCTCATTCTCAACGAAATCAATACCCTGCCTGGATTTACAAAGATCAGTATGTATCCAAAATTACTTGAGCTTTCTGGTATACCCTACCCTGAACTTATTGAACGGTTGGTAAATCTTGCATTAGAAAAGCACAAGCTGAAAGAAACTCATCTCAGGAATATTTTATCAGAATCATCCTACTAACCATTATTTAAAGCATTTTTGTGTGACACAGGGTTGTCAGACTAATCGAGACATGCGCAAAACTAAATGTTACCTGCAGTATGGAATTTTTTAAAGAAGACAAGCCTTATCAGCTCGATTTATTTTCCTGAGCATTGGCATAAACACTACCTAACAAATATCCTCTTATTCAATCTTTTACTCATAAATCAATCATAGAATTTCAGAATAAACAAAAATTTTTCTATCTGCTTATGCAACCCTTTAATAAAGAGCTTGTCATTTCTGAATGAATAAGGATAAACTCTTTTTTGACCTGATATTAAGAAGTGATTAACATTTGGTATCATTTTTGGTTATTACAAGTAGTCAATCCGTAGCGTATGATAATCACCTACAAAACATCAAATCCAGGTATGGCAGATATTGTATATCTTCTGATACGCGCTATTCTGAATCTTTTTAAACACATAGTAACAATGGTTATTGTGATTTATAAAATAATAATATAATAATTTTAAATCTGACGGACATGAAAAGAATCTTATTTTATCTATCGTTTTTGTCTTTGATAATCATGAATTCATGTGAATTATTTGAAGACGAACCTCCCAGGGATTTTGTTCCGGACCAACCGGATCCAACGGGGAATCTATTAATTATTAATAACTCGAATGAGCGACTGGTTCTTTATAAGGATGAATACATTGTGAAAAAGATACCAGCTTCTGCGACCGATTATCTTGTGTTTATCCCTAATCCAAATGAAGGCACGGTTGAGTTGGCCCTTTATCTATGGGAAGATGTCAGGGATGATCCTAATAATCCTGATCTGGACAAAGTGTACAAGAAATGGCTGGTACCCTTATCAAGTAGTGATGCTGTTGAAGAGCGTGCAACATGGCACATCAGTGGAGCATCGCAATATACAAATGTTGCTACAATTAATTTCTCTTATTATGGAGGCACCGATGAATTCGTTGATGTTTATCTTAACAATCGCACAGGTGCAAAGATTATGACCATGATGCCAGGACAACAGAACAAGAAGGTTGGGGTTGATTATGGCAACTATACACTTCATTATCTGTACTGGTTCTCTGATCAAAATGATAATCAGGCATTCGAAGAATTAGGATGGATTGAAACCGAATTGGTTAATGGAGAAGAAAAAGATATCTGGCTAATATTAAATGAGAATCGTAAAGATGTAACCACTATTGTTCCACACCTCGGAGCAGCTCAAAGTAGTGGAACTAAATACGGTAATCTTAGAATATCTAATCTCTCTGGCGATCCTGTTCAAATATATGCAGGCGACAAGTTAATTGAAAGTGTATGTTATCTTGAAGAAGGAAGTATTCAGAATCTTTCTACAATAGATCGTAATGGTACATACACATTTATCCTGCCTATATACGAAGAGGAAGCAACTGAGGCCGAATTTATTCTTAGCGCAAAACATTTAACCAACGGAAATACTATTGAATCAATTACAATTACTGTAATTGCAGAGGAAACTGTTGAATGGATTGTTGACGGAAAGCCAGATGTCGACAACAGTCCTCCAGGCGAAGAATAAATCTTATTAACTCATCCGGAGGTTCTTTGAAAGTCTCCGTAGCAATATAAATCTTTGTGAACTCTGTGGTCACTGATACTTTTGACCACAGAGACACACAAAGAGCAGACAAAAGGTGTCAGGACTTTAAAGAAACTTCTTAATTACTTTAACTATGAGAGCCATAAGACTATTTTCTTTCGTGTTACTAGCAACGACTTCTCTCTTTTTTAGCCAGTGCGAGGTTGAACGCTATGGTTGTACCGATCCGGATGCTTCTAACTATGAAGTAGCTGCTGATATTGATGATGGTTCTTGTCTTTATGGGATCGATCCTTATAGTGCCGATTGCATGCCTGATGAAAATGGGAACCTGGTAATTAATAACCAGACAGGAAAAATTCTTTATTTGTATAAAAATTACGCAGGTTATGATTCCGATATAGAATCTTTTATTACATGTATTCCGGCAGATGCAGAGAATTTCGTTGTGAATATTCCGAACCCGGGACTTTCAGTCTGTTTGCTTCAAATATGGATAGCTGAAAGGGTTGCTGATCGTTCTAATCCTGATATTTTAGACGTATACAGACAATGGAGTGTCGCACTTTCGAATACGTTCTATCCGGATGAAAGAGCCAATTGGCTTATTACAGGTGATGATAATTATACAGGATCAGGAACCCTTTTAATAAATTATCCAAGTATCGATGAATATGGTTTAGAGGTGATTTATCAGGTTGACATTTTTCTTAATAGTAAGAATGGTGCGAAGTTAGCCTCTCTTCAACCAGGGATTGTTGATAAAAAGGTTAGTGTGGATTATGGAGTACATTACCTGTACTACCATTATTGGTATTCTAATCCCAACTCCACATCGGGAGCTATAACTGAGATCGGCTGGGAAGAAATGACTGAAATCGTTATTAATGAGTACCATAAAGAAGCGGAAATAGAAATTCCTGTATTTTACAGTACTGTTGGAAAAGTTGGCGAAGTCACCATTATTAATGAAAGTGATTTTGTAATAAATGCATATGCAAATGATAACCTGATTGAAGATATTGCCATAGTTGATGGTTCTTCTCAGAGTTTATCCAGTATACCTGCAAATGATCAATCCACATTTATTGTTCCGGTTGACAAGTATACATTTATAACAAAGAATCTTAGTGGCGACCAGATTGCTGAGTTTAGCGGAGTAATGATCGTTCAGAACGAAACAGCTGTATTAAGATCGGGCATAAGCCATAAATCTATCAGAATAACGAATAATACGTCTGAAACTCTGGGATTGTATAGTCAACAGGAGGAATATCTGGGTTTAGCAATAGATGCGGGCAAAGTTTCTCCCTATTATATTGTGCCTGCAACATTTGATTCATTAGTGGTAATAAATTTTGCCAAAACCAAAACAAAAACATTTGAATTTGCAACATCTGTTACCATAAATGATCTTGATGAGTATGAATACAACCGTATTGAGTATATCACATCCTGGCCGTTAGTAGGTGATGTTTATGAAAGTCCCATAATTGGAGATGAAGAAATAACCATAATGGAGGCAACTCTTATTAACAGTGAGACCGCAGTATTTACTTTTGAATACAATGTAAGCTCTGAAGAGACTTATGATGTCTTTTCATTTTTAGCAGATGATGTGATTGAGATACACGAAGTAAGTGGCGAGACCGGCTGGGTGACATTCAGCAAAGTATTCGATGCGGGATCTCACTCATTGCAATGGCAGTATGAAAAAGACAGATCACGGGCAGAGGGACGAGACAATGTACAGTTAAGGCTTATTACCGTAGAATAAAAATTATTGACTGATGAAACGAATTCTACAATTGGTATGTTTAATTGCAATAAGTGTTCCTTCCCTTGGACAAGGAAGTGGCGTGGGCTATATATTGGATATAGGTTGGAGCAATAAATCGCAATCGACTCCTGTTTATTATCAATCCATTCGAACCATTACACACAACGGATTTATTCGTTTTCATAATGGGAAGGGGAATAATGCCCTTCAACTAATGGCAGGGTATCGCATGGATACCATTTCGTTTCAGAATTTTTCACAATTTTTAGGACCGGATGGTACCTCTATGATGCAATACAATTCTAACGCCTTTATCAGAAGAGATGCCTGGAAATTCGGGGTAATAAATCAGTTTCAGTTTGGCCGGCCAGGAAGAATTATTTTCTCCTTAAACACCGGAATGTTCTACGAAAGAACAATCAGGGCAACACGCTATGGTTATGAAGATGGCTGGAACTACAAGCTGAATATGGAGATCAATAGAGATAACCTGGGCATTATTCTTGGAAGCGAAATCCGGTTTGCCTGGTTCACACTTGGATTTAAGTACGAAAAATTATTAAGAGATGTTTTAAACCATGATTATATTCTTAGTCAGGATTTGAATCTTGAAAACAGTACCGAACTAAGAGGGTTGAAGTTGAATCCGGGTATGGCTTATCTATATCTGGGAGTTAATATCGATTTTTTTGATAACTAAATTTACTTTCAATACAAAATAAAGTTACCTTTCGTCTGGTTTTCGACAAAATGCTCGCACTGCTGGCACCATGAAAGGTAACTTTCTTTATTTTTTATCTTTTTACCTCTATTATTTTAGCATTGCACATTTTTGCTGCCTGTTTTAATTCTTCTTCCAGATATTTTAGTTTCCGGCCATATACTACCGTATCATTTTCTGAAGTTGCATCATAAGCAATAATGACTTCATTTTCAGTATTTAATTCTTTAATTATTCTGCAAATTTTAAAACCAGTATTGTCGCTATTTGAAACATCGTTATACCCGCCATACCAGATAAATGAAGAATAGGAGTTTTGTTGAACAGGTGCGAGTAACCCGTTAAACAAATGAGATGAGTAGTGCTCAGGTCGGATATATTCCGGAAAATCAGGCTCAAGATTGAAATTGTATTTCCATTTCTGATCAATTGCGACACGGAAAGTTGAATCTGTATTCATGCAGATAAAATCAGTTCCGTATATACCGGCCAAACTGTCGGCACAGAATAATTTAACTGTCAGGAGATTTGTCCAGACTCTCATGATCGTATCCGGAATCATAAGTTGTGTTTGACCATTTTGAATTTTTATATCATCAATCCTGACTTCATTAAAATAGTACTCCGCCTGGCCATGTATATGGCCAATAGTAATAAAAAAATCAGAGCTTAGATACCTGGAGGGAACATATATTTTCTTTCTGAGATAGACAAAGCGTTTTGTCTTATAGTCATACTTTTTGGCAAGGTTCACCGGAAGTTTTGTTTCGGCCCAGGATTCATCATTGTACCAAATACGTTTGGCTCCTTTTCTTATTCCTGCATTACATGTGTCGATCATTTCTTTCATTACTGCTAGAATACTGTCGTTATACTCCATTATAATTTCCGGATCATTATCAGGTTTTCCAGGTAAAGACGTATCCACATCAGATAAACCGGGTACCCAGTAGTCAATTGCAGAACCTGGCCATGTAAGGTCAACAATTCCAATAGTTTGTGATTTATAAGTGGCTATTGATTTAATCAGGTTTATGACCTTACATGTATTTGGATTACGAATTGCTTCTTGTTCTGAAAGCCATTTTCCTCCTCTGAATTCCCTGGCCGGAATAGCATTTCCAGATAAAACCGGCTTAAATACTCTGATTTGCCCTGATGGCACTGTATTATTACCATAGCATTCATTATCATCAAGAGCCATAATCATGTCCAGGTAAGCATCCCCGCTAACAATATACATCCTGCCAGTAGTTACATTTTTAAGTTCAATTAGTGTATCCAGACCTTCAATGAAGATGGAAAAAGGCTTTTTCAGAATAATCTCCGGAAATGTGACTTGCCACCTGCCTTCAGAATCAGTAGTTATTAATCTTACGTAGTCAGAGATTCTCGCAGCAAGGACTGAATTTGGATCAGCAGACCCTTTGATGAGTGTATGTGGTGAAGTCTGAATAACCATACCTGAAGAGTACAGCGGGGAAAGGGTTATTTTTTTAGCAGTTAGTTTTCTTTTATAGCTACATGAATTTAAAAAAACCAGGCAGAAGATAAAGATGACAATATTTGATTTCATAGGTTCACTAATGTGTAGAATGGGTTAATATGTATCAACAGTTTCAGGATGTAAAAATAGGTAAATTGATCCAGGGGACATTGTGTTGATTATTAGGATAAATAAATTTTCCAAACCCGATGATTGCAGCTATATTTGAAAAAAAAAGTAATGAAGGACAGAATTGAGAAGCTACTTGAACAGGAAGCAAAGGCAATAAAAAGCATACCCATTGATGAGGCATATGAAAAAGCCATTATACTACTTTTTGATTCAATTCACAGGAAACATGGAAAGCTTATTGCCAGTGGAATGGGTAAGGCAGGTCAGATAGCACAAAATATTGCAACTACTTTCAGCTCAACCGGTACGCCTGCAATTTTTTTACACCCAAGCGATGCGCAGCATGGAGATCTGGGGATTATTCAAAACAACGATATAATATTATTGGTTTCCAACTCGGGGAAAACACGCGAAATATTAGAATTATTCAAGCTGAGCAGAAATTTGTACCCAGAGATACCAATCATTGTATTGACAGGCAATAGAGATAGTCCGTTGGGTGAATTAGCCGATGCAGTATTGTTCACTGGTAATCCTGCTGAAGTTTGCCCCCTGGGCTTAACACCAACAACATCCACTACAACAATGACTGTTATAGGCGATATTTTGGTAGTTTTAATGATGGAAAGAATAAAATTTTCTAATCAAGATTACGCCAAACGTCATCATGGTGGTTATCTCGGACGAAAATCGAGATCTGAGTGAAAAATAAAATGGTGCATTTTTAAAAAAGTCTTCTGGAATGATTTATTGGCAGTGAACACACTGCCTTCCTGATCAAGTATTAGAAAGGAGAGTAAAGGATATTTTATTTTTAGTAAATAAAATCTTAACTTATAGGACGAATTGAAGTTATTGTTTCCAATAAAGGTTTTTTCAAAAAAAATAATATACGATCCTTGAATGACAAAGTTAAATTATACTTTTGTGCTCAATTTTAAATAATGAGGATAAATCGTGAAAATACTATCGGACTTGTAATTGATATGCAGGAAAAACTTGTGCCATCTGTTGAAGGATATAAAGAAATGGTGAAGAATAGTATTCATTTACTAAAAGGTCTTAAATTATTGCAAATTCCGATTGTAGTTACGCAGCAAAACACAAAAAGTTTAGGTTCTACCATTCCTGAAATAAATAAGGCTATCGGAAATTTTTCATACATAGAAAAAATGACTTTTAGCTGTTATCGCGAGCCTGCCTTTATTAGAGTATTGAATCGAATCGGGAAAAGAAATGTTGTTATAATGGGTACTGGAGCTCATATCTGCATCCTACAGACTGCTCTTGATTTGTTGTATAACAATTTCAATCCTGTTATTGTTAATGATTGCATTGGCTCTTCAAAGGAAAGTGATAAAAAAGTCGCTGTGTGGCGAATGCGAGACGTAGGTTCAGTGATTACAACTGGTGAATCGATATTGTTTGAATTGTGCCGTGAAGCCGGTACACCGGAATTTGATGACATACTTAAAATATTAAAGGAGTGGAAAAATGCGTAGAGTTTATACAATTGGAGAAACAGTACTTGATATATTAATTAAGGGTAATCAGCCATTCACAGCAAAAGCAGGAGGAGCATGTTTGAATGCTGCCGTCACACTTGGCCGGTTGGGTATACCAGTGCAATTCATTGGAGAATATGGCTTGGATGAAGTAGGGAATTTCATTGACACATTTTTGAAAAACAACCATGTTAATACGGAATATGTTTATCGTTATTACGATGGAAAATCAGCATTAGCATTAGCTTTCCTGAATGAGAACAATGATGCCAGTTACGATTTTTATAAGATCTATCCTGAAAAGCGTCTTGATATTGATTTTCCTCATTTGCATCAGGATGATATAGTACTTTTTGGCTCATTTTATGCGATTACTCCCGAAGTAAGAAAAAAACTGATACATTTTATTAAGGAAGCGAAAAATAAAAAATCCATAATTCTTTATGATCCGAATTTCAGAAAGCAACACCTGCATGATTTACCTCATCTAAAACCAATGATCGAAGAGAATATTTCCTATGCTACTATTGTAAGAGGTTCTCATGAGGATTTTTCATTTATTTATGGTGCCAGAAATGCTGATGAAACTTATGTTCATTTTGGTGATAAACCACTATGCCTGCTATACACATCATCAACCAAAGGAGTATATCTACGCACAAACAAATTTACCGGAGATTATAAGGTAAAACAGATCTCTCCGAAAAGTACTATTGGAGCAGGAGATAGCTTCAACGCAGGAGTTGTTTACTCGATTTTTAAAAATAATATTAAGTTCAAACAAATATTTGAACTGGATGCCGACGATTGGGAAGAGATTATTAATACTGCTGTTGATTTCGCCTCTCATGTATGTGAGAGTTATGATAATTACATTTCAACAGAATTTGCAGAGAAGTATAGAATTAATTAACGATTCAATGAAATAAGATCTTTTAATTTACCTTAAGTTTATTTAGACCTGCTTAAATTCCGATGATCATGGTTATTTGAATAGTAAGACTCTCTTTCTTTTGGTAATTTCCTATTCACAATTCACGCGATATAAGTCATCAAATAAAAAGATCGTATTAAAAGATATGAAACTCGAAGGAAGAACAGCCTTAATTACAGGTTCAAGCAGAGGAGTAGGTCAGCAAATTGCTATGGGACTTGCAGAACTGGGCGCAAAAATTATTGTACATGGAAGGAGAACTGAAAATATTGATCAGACAATAGACATGCTTGGAAAGTACGATGTCGAGGTATTTAGGGTAGAGGGAGATCTGTCGGTGAATACACATATTTCAAAAATCACCGGGCAGATCGTAGATAAATTTGGAGGGGTAGATATTCTCTATAATAATGCAGCAATTATGTCATCCTTTGAAGAGAACATCTGGGAACACTCTTTGGAAGCCTGGGAAAAAACATTCCGGGTAAACCTTTATGCGCTCTATTTTATGTGTTCTGCTTTTATTCCGGGAATGATAAGACGCGGATATGGACGCGTAATAAATTTAACATCAGGGATTAAAGATCAACCTGAATTGGCTCCTTATAGTGCATCGAAAGCTGCGGTTGATAAACTGACTCAAGATATAGCCGTAAAACTTGAAAATACAGGGGTAAGAATAAACATTCTTGATCCGGGTTGGTTGAAAACAGACATGGGTGGTCCAAATGCATGGTATGATGTAGGTGAAGTTTTGCCTGGAGCTCTTGTCCCGGCTTTAATTGAAGACGATGGACCTAATGGGAAATTATTCTCTGCAATCGAGTTGAAAGATACAAAACTTTAACATCTGGTGTAAAGAATCATCTTTAAAT
Source organism: Bacteroidales bacterium (assembly GCA_030626465.1). GTDB lineage: Bacteria > Bacteroidota > Bacteroidia > Bacteroidales > UBA10428 > UBA10428. Next base: position 3,140 of record DAOUOU010000034.1, on the reverse strand, counting down.
TCTGTCTCATACTGCATATTAAGGAATGGAAACGAAATATTATACAAAGCTTGAGAATAGAAAAGTGCAGTGTCATCTGTGTCCTCACGAATGCAAAATTACTGCCGGGAAATCAGGCATTTGTAAAGTTCGCTCCAATCTGGATGGGGTATTGCACCTCGATGTATACGGGTCGTTATCAGCTACACATTTTGATCCCATTGAGAAGAAACCATTGTATCATTTTCATCCTGGCAAAGAAATATTTTCCCTGGGTTCGCTGGGCTGCAATTTTAAATGCCCATGCTGTCAGAATTATCATATCTCTCAAAGCGGGATAAAGGATTTTCCACGATTACTAAAACTGACCATACCTGAAATAATCAGGCATGCAAAGTCAAATCCTTTGAACATAGGTGTTGCGTACACTTACAATGAACCTTTTGTCTGGTATGAATATATGTTTGATACTTCACAGGAGATAAAAAAGGCTGGACTTTACAATGTGGCTGTATCAAATGGTTATATAAATAAGAAGCCCCTGGAGGAACTTACCTTATATATTGATGCCTTCAATATCGATATTAAAGGATTTGATGATGGTATCTATAGATCTTTTGCAGGTGGAAAATTATCGAATATTCTCGATTCGCTCCAAATCATTAAGGGAAGAAATTGTCATCTGGAAATAACTTTTTTAGTAGTTCCTGAAATTAATGATGATATCGGACAATTCAGACAAATGATCAGATGGATAGTTAAGAACCTGGGATCCGACGTTCCTTTGCATATATCAAGGTATTTCCCAAACTATAAAATGCATAAGCAGGCCACTTCTTCCGGATCAATCAGAAATATGGCAAGGCTCGCCAGTGAGTTTATGTCTTATGTTTATGTTGGGAATATGACCGGTAATGAATTTCAGGATACTGTTTGTCCTAAATGTCAGCAAATCACAATTATTCGTGATGGTTATTATATAGGATCAGACAATCTTACTACCGATGGCAAGTGCCAGTCATGCGGACACAAAATTGCTATAGTATGATCTTAATCATATTTGTTGATAAAAATATATAGCTTGTAAAACATATTTTATAACTTAACGTATCTAATATTAGATTCTATTAACAAAAGCTAATGTTATGGAAGCTCTTGATATCAGGGCAACAAATGATACCCCAAAAGTATTACTTGATCCTGAGAATGATATTTTTGAGATTTCCGGAAGATCTCTTCCTGAAGATGTTGTAAGCTTCTACCAGGCGGTTATTGACTGGCTTGAAGAGTATAAAGACTCAACAAATGAAATCACAGAATTTGTGTTTAAGTATATCTATTTCAATACTGCTACTTCGAAATTGATTCAGGACATATTGATAAAACTGGAAGAAATTAGTGAAGACGGACATGAAGTACAGGTAGTCTGGTTCTATGAGGAAGATGATGAAGATATGCTTGATCTCGGAGAGGAGTTCAGTGAAAATGTTAATATTCCTTTTGAAATTATCGCGTACTGACAATATACCCAATAACTTTTGTATAAGATGGCATGCATCACAGGGATACATGCCATTAAATGTTTACTATTGCATAGCTTCAGCTAATGGGTAAGAAGAAAAAAGGCTTGGAGAATAGCAGGGTTCATATAATATCCATTGAAAGAGCAGGCTTTATTGCCTTGCTGTTTATTGTACCCATAGCTTTGATATATGCATTGCCTTTTTATTTATTATGGGGTAAAAATGTATTCGCTTCGCTGCGTTTTCAATCTCTCTTATTCCTGCTCTTGTTTATTGTACTTGGAATAGTTATTCATGAATTGTTGCATGGTATTGTATGGGCTGTCTTTTCCAAAAAAGGTTTCCGGTCTATTCACTTTGGTGTGAAATGGGAATTTTTTACACCCTATTGCCACTGCACTGAATCACTCAAAGTGTGGCAATATATTTTGGGTGGAGTGGCACCATTGATTATTATGGGATTATTACCCGGTATCTATGCAATCATTACCGGTAATGCTTTAGTGATGTTTATCGGAATATTTTTTTCATGGGCTGCAGGTGGCGATATACAGGCAGTCTGGATGCTCAGGAGGTTTAAAATTAATCAACTGATTCATGATCATCCGGAGGAATTAGGTTTTATTGTTGAGAACGAAAAAACAGAACAGAAATGAATCTATCAAAACTGCACTGATACACCAAAGCTTAGTAGCCCTTTATAGCCAAATCCACTTTCAATAAAAGCTGCTGTTCTGCCACCAAAACGAACTCCTACAAATGTGAAATTAAAATTCGGGTATACGTTTGAACCGGATGACGTGGAGTTTATACGTTGATAATAGGAATTATCCTCGTAAACAAATGTTGCACCTAATCCTCCTCCCGAATACATTTGAAAACTTTCAAATCGTAAATAATGTATGGTCCACTCGGCCGCAACAGTATAATAATCGCGGATGCTTTCTCCATATTTATCGTTATTTATTTCGAGGTCGGCCCAGGTCCGGTTGTAACCAAAAACAGCTCCAACCGACATGATTCTCATGAAGAAATACCGATAGGTACCATACACACCACCCGAGCATCTGATATTATTCCTTTCATGAATATCATTATCAAAGAGAGCTGAAGTTATATCACCTGAGAGATCAAATATTTCGGGAGTAGTTGCCAAACAGTATTGAATTTTCAAATCATGTTTTCCCTGTGCACTGACAGGCAGCAAGGAAATTAATAAACCCAAACTAAGCAATAAGAAGAAAGTAATTGATTTATTCATCTATTTTGGTTTGGTTCTTTTTGAATACACAAATATTAAGCCATCTTTAGTCCGGACTTTTAATGATATTTCATCCCAGACTATACTAATGGGCATTAGTATAAAGACAATAAATTTTTCGAAAGATTGCATCATAAGAAAGGTGTTTTCTCATTTTTCAATTCTATGTTCTTTGAAAAGACAGTAAAAATGACTTTTTAGGTTACCATAGGCCAATCGGATGCAAACCAAAGCTCAGGTATACCCTGAAGTGAACCCTCTGCATGCATGATCAGCATTTTCTTCATAAGAGGATTATTATTGCGATAGGATACATATAATACATAGGGTTGATTGGGATAATAATTACGAACATACCTGAACTGCTTGTCTCGTAT
>DAOUOU010000015.1 GCA_030626465.1 Bacteroidales bacterium | reverse complement strand
TCCAGGGTCATTTTTAATACTTTCTGACACTCCACACCGAGCTTTGAAAAATGTTTTCGGAACAGTCTCATTTCCAGTTCATCCTCTATCAACTGATCGGCAGGATGATAATTAGGTTCTGACTCTTCCAGTTGATTGATGTTTCTTTCATGAATTTTTTTATTACGCAAGATCTTAAGCCATATCAAACGGGATATTCCATAGAGATAAGCATCAAAACTGGTCTTTATCTTAAGGGTGTTACCGGAAATTTGTTTGAAGGCTATTATTATGGATTCCTGAAAAACGTCTTTGGCATCATCCTGTGTCCCTCCGTTAGAAAGAACATAATACCTGACAGCTGGATAAATTTCTTTGTAAATAAAGGTGAGTACTTTATTATCGCGCTTTTTTATGCCATCTATTATTTGCCCAATGGTCAGTTTTTTCACTGTAATAGTATGTTTCGCCACACCTTCTGAAAAGAGATACAATTTCAAAAGACAGACATCAGTTAAATTGAAAAACGAAACATCTCCCGGTACATCATCCGATCAAATATAAGTATTTTTCTGTCTTTAACTGATTAATGTTTGATTAATATAATAATTAAACAAAGCAATTAAAGTAATACTTTATGCACCAAATAATTAAAATTTAAGGTGAAGCACTCTAATTTAAGGTAACTTTAGCATTAATTGTATTTCGCGTTCCTGGTACAGCCGGCACAAGAACACATTTCTTTAGATTTTGCCGGAAGCAGGAACCTGATGATGGCATAGACTGTTCTCACCAGAGCAAATAAAATTATTATATATACAATAATATCCTGAAGCATTCGACCAATTTTAATTCATTAAATCCCTGTTAACAATCTGCCTGCCTGGAATACAAGGAATGATACACAGTATGCCAACAGAGTTGTATAAAATATCATAAATATTGCCCACCATATACTGCCTGACTCTCTCCTTACCGCTGAAAATACTGCAATGCAGGGGAAATATATTAATGTAAAAAGTAAAAAAGAAAGTGTTGAAAGAGGATTAAATACTTTCGTACCTGTAAGTGATCCTGATTCATATACTTCCTGTTGAAGCTTTTTTGCCAGTTGAGGTTTATGGTAATTGTCTTTTGAGTCGACCTGATGTAACACTCCCAGTGTACTTACTACAACCTCTTTGGCTGCAATACCTGAAAGAAGACTTACACCCATTTTCCAGTTAAATCCAAGCGGTTGAATAACAGGTTCGATAAATTTACCCAGCCTGCCGATATAAGAGTTTTCAAGTCTTATTTGTTCATGATTCATGTTTGGTATATTCTTTTGTGCTATAACTTCCGTCTTCTCTATATTTTGTATTTCTCTCGGGAAATAACCTAATGTCCACAACAAAATTGATGCAATCAGTATTACTCCACCCATCTTCTTAAGATATTGTGATCCTTTAAACCACATATGTTTAAAGCTTGATCTGAAAGTGGGCATTCGATAAGGAGGTAGTTCCATAACGAAAGGAGTGTCTTTGCTTTTGAAAATTGTTTTTCTGAAAATCAGTGCTACAAGGATTGCCAGTAAAATCCCTGAAAAGTAGAGTAAAAAGAGCAGTGTTCCCTGAAAACCCGGGAAGATGGCTCCGATCAAGAGCAAGTATACCGGTAGGCGTGCAGAACAAGACATAAATGGATTTATAAGTATTGTCAACATTCTGTTGTTCCTATCCTCTATTGTCCGGGTAGCCATTATAGCAGGGACATTACATCCAAAGCCCATTATTAAAGGGATAAATGATTTGCCATGAAGTCCAATTTTATGCATCAATTTATCCATAATGAAAACAGCTCTGGCCATATATCCCGAATCTTCCATAAAAGAGATGAAAAGAAACAGAATTAAAATATTAGGAAGAAAAACAAGAACACCTCCAACACCCCCTATTATACCATCAATTACTAAATCTTTTAGTGATCCTTCAGACATTGAAGCGCATAACCAGGTTCCAAACATACTTATTGCATGTTCAATCCATAACTTAGGGTAGTTGCCAAGTTTGAAAGTAGTAAAAAACATGAACCACATAAACAGTATAAAGAACGGGAAACCAAATAATCTGTGTGTCAGAAAGCTGTCGAGTATTTCTGTTGATTCATGCTTTTTAGGCTCGCCTTTCTGAAAAGTTTCTCGAAGTGCCCCGCTTATAAAACCATACTTCTTGCTGGTAATAACAGAATCAGCATCCTCATTGTACAAATGATAAATTCTATTCTTTTCCTTTTTTGTAGTTTCTAAAACAATTTCACTATTTGGTGCACTTAGAATATACTTTTCAATATGCTTATCATGTTCAAGGAGTTTTATGGCTATAAATCGGGAAGAAATTTGGTCTGTTATGGCATAATTCTCAGGAATCTTGATAAGAGCCTGTATTTTTTTTATTGATTCTTCCAATTCACTACCATAATCAATATGTATATGTCTCTGGACAGGATCGTTATCGTTGAAGACATTTATTATTTTCTGAAACAATTCCTTTATTCCCCTTCCTTTTGATCCTACCGTTGGAACAACAGGTATTCCCAAAAGTTTGCTTAACATAAGTAAATCAATCTGGTCATTTCTCCTGGTCAGCTCGTCAAACATGTTAAAAGCCAAAACCACCTTAATATCCATATCGATAAGCTGAGATGTAAGGTATAGGTTTCTTTCAAGATTTGAGGCATCTATTACATTGACAACAACATCTGGAATTTTATCTATAATGAAATCCCTCACATACAGTTCTTCTTTAGACAAAGCCGAGATGGAATATGTCCCCGGAAGATCAGTTATATTAAATACATAGCCATCCTGCCTCAGTTGAGCAGTTTTTAAGTCGACTGTAACACCTGTGTAATTACCCGTGTGCTCAAAAGAACGTGACGCAAAATTAAATAGTGAGGTCTTCCCGGCATTAGGATTCCCAACCAAAGCAACATTAATGATATTTCTGCCATTAGACTGAGTTTGTCTTTCAGAGGATGCATGAATGGAACCCTTAAACGAGCCAGAATGTTTTTTTTTCTTGCCCTGAATGTCTACTTCAATAAAATCTGCCTCTGAACGTCGCAAGGAAATGCGATAATCCATTAAGCTGTATTCAATCGGATCTTTTAAGGGAGCATTTTTTATGACTTTAATTGCCGTTCCTTTTATAAAGCCCATCTCCATTATACGACGACGAAAAGCCCCTCTTCCTCTAACCCTTAATATTAATCCCTCTTCACCAGTCTTCAGTTCCGATAATACCATAATTGAAAAATAAACCGCAATGTTACATCAAATAGTAAGTTATTCCTATACCAAATAGTAGGTATATATAGTTATTATTACATTAGCTTTAAAACTTTGTCTAAATATCTTAAATTAATTGATTTTGCAGTATGTTTTTCATATTTTAGAGAATAACTAAATGATACTTGTCTGAAAAAGAATAGGGTGGAAAAAAATAAGAACATATGTGATTTGCTCAGTGAATACCTGGATGTTGGTACAGAAGGGATCAATATATTGGAAGAACAAATTGATTCTGTGACTCAGTCAGAATATTTTGAGTGTTCCAATAAATCAAACAACCAACGCAGTCAGGAAGAAATAATACGAGACAAAGATTTGATATTTGATAAGACTATACCTATTGATCATAAGAAAAACATTCTTGTTCAACTGGCTTCAATAAATAGTGTAGAAGCCTATCGTGCAATTGAAAAATATCTGTATGAGTCCAATAACAATCTCTATGGCTGGACCTACCTGGCACTGCAGGAAAGCAGACTCTTGCTGGAGAGTAAATTTTTAGATGAAAACAAAGTACTTATTACTACTGGTTTAGGAGGAAAAGGTAATAAATTAAGGTATTTCATAGTTTTTTTTACTGGTGACTGGTCTTCCATTTCACTTGTGCAACAAAGAATTATCAAAAGTGAATTGGATTTTGCATTTTCCAGAAGCGGGGCAGAGATAGAAGATATAATTTTTGAAGATAGTTTTGCTTCTATTCTTACAATCATTCCTATTCACGTACCTGTTCAACAATTATTCGATAAGGTTATTAAGGAATGTAATGAATTTGGCAGCTTTCTCTTTAACGATTATATTATAACCAATGTAAGAGTTCTATCAATTGAAGAAATCAGAGAGTTATTGGCAATCAACAATATTCTCTAAATCCATTAATTTACCATGCTTCATACTGTCAATGTTGCATTACAGGTACTTCCTTCATCAGAAACAAAGCATCCTTATGAAATTGTAGATAAAGCTATTGAAATAATTAAGTCATCCGGAGTCAAATATAGGGTTTGTCCTTTTGAAACTGTAATGGAAGGTGACTACGATAGTATAATGGAAGTAGTAAAAAAAGTACAACTGGAATGTTTAAATCATGGAGCAGAAACCATGATTTCCTTCCTTAAAATACAGGTAAACAAGAATCAGGATCTGCATTTCGAAGATAAAACCAGAAAACATGATTAATCTTCCGGAGTTGTAACATCTTATTAATTAATAATATAAATAAAAAAAGGGCTATCAGTTTGATGCCCCTTTTTGGATTCAAATGGTAGTTTTATTTTTCTTCAGTACCTTCGTCGGTAGTAGTTGCCTCTACTTTCTCTAGGTCCTCGAATTCCACATCAGTGTAGGATTGAGTGGCGTCCTGTTTCTCTACTTCTTCTTCAGGAATTTCTACTGGCTTAGCTTCTTTAATGAATTCGACAGACTCTGTCAGTCCAACAATGAATTTATCAAAATCTTCTTTGTATAAGAAAACTTTGTGCTTCTCATAGAAAAAGCGGCCATCCTTGTGATAACGTTTCTTACTTTCGGTAATCGTGAGGTAGTAGTCATTTCTTCTGGTTGCTTTCACATCAAAGAAATATGTTCTTTTACCTGCACGAACGGCTTTAGAAAATATCTCCTCCCTTTGGTTGGTCTCAATACCTTCTTTTTTTTCTTTACCTTCTTCCATCATTAATCTATTTTTCAGGGTTCTACTCAGTTCAAAAATAAGAAAAAATTTATAATACCAAACTTTCAGGCTATATTTCTAAGATACTGATTGTCTGTTTTTTTTATCGAAAAAGAATATATGTGGTAATTTATAACGCATATAAGTCAAAATACAGAAAAAACAATTTACTTTGTTTTACTAAAAATTAAATCAGGTTCTTTGCGATATGATAAGCAGGAGAATATTGAGAATAAAGATAATGCAGGCATTATATGCTTATTACAAGAAGGAGGGTAATTCTTCGATAGCTAAATCAGAAAAGGAGTTATTGTTCAGTATTAATAAAGCGTATGACCTTTACCACTATCTTTTACTATTGATCATAGATATAGCTGACCTTGCCTGCTCACGAATAGATATTGCCCGTAATAAAAAAATACCTACTTACGAAGACCTTCATCCTAACACAAAATTCATTGAAAATAAAATCATTGTTCAAATAAGGAACAGCAACAGCTTTATGCGTTACCTGGAACAAAACAAATTGAATTGGGTGAAGTATCCGGAATTGATAAAAGGCTTATACAACGAAATAATTAGAAGCGGGGATTATATAAACTACATAAGTAATACAACTAGTTCTTATAAAGAAGATAAAAAATTTATATGTAGTATGTACAAAATGGTTATATCACAATATGAACCTTTATACTCTAACCTTGAGGAACAAAGCATTTTCTGGAATGATGAAATAGAATACATTTTAAGTATCAACATAAAGACTATTAAAAGATTGAAAGAAGAGGACGTTGATATGAAACTGGCCCCTTTATACAAAAGCATTGAAGACAAGAACTTTTCAAAAATACTATTTCGGAAGGTCATTCTTAACCATAAAGAATACCTTGATCTGATAGAAAAGTATAGTAAAAACTGGGATGTGAATCGAATTGCATTTATGGATATTTTGCTTATGCAGATGGCTATTGCTGAGGCTGTTGAATTCGATTCTATTCCTGTAAAAGTAACGCTTAACGAATACCTTGAGCTATCCAAATACTATAGCACTGTAAAAAGCAATGTATTCATTAATGGTATACTTGATAAGGCTTTCAAACAATTGAAGGAAACAAATCAAATAAATAAACAGGGACGTGGTCTTATTGGTGAAGTTTAATTATTCCTTGTTAATCAATTAGATTTATTCTTACTTTGCACATTAATTAGTTTGCAAAATCCATAATAATAAATTTTTTAATATGAACAGTTTATTGAATATCATTTTAATGGCCCCTCAAGAAGGAGGAAAATCCAATCCTGCATCATTCTACATCATGATGCTGCTGATTATAGTAGTTTTTTATTTTTTCATGATCCGTCCGCAGGTAAGAAAGCAGAAAGATATGCGTAATTTCAGGGATGCTTTGAAAAAAGGAGATAAAATAATTACCACCGGAGGAATTTACGGCAAAATCAATAATATATCCGATAACGTAATTACTATGGATATAGGAAATAATGTTATTATCAAAGTTGATAAGAATGCAATCGTGAAGGATAAATCTGATCTTAAGGCCCAGCAGAAATAAGTTGTTTTATCAGGAGTTTAAGGTATATTTGTGTTACCTTAAATTCCTGAGAATTTGAAAACGACTGAAAATAATCATCCCAAATTTCACCTTCTCACCGGCATTCGAGAGAAAATCATTTATTTTTTTCGACTAATTCAGCAGAAATACCTTATCTTTCTTTTCTTTCTGGCACTTTCTATACTGGCCTGGTTTATCAGAGCTTTAAGCGATACGTATGATGCCGATATAAAATACCCGGTTAAATACACCAACTTGCCACCTGATAAGGTATTGTTACAAGCCCCCACAGAAAAGTTGCTCTTACGGGTTCGTTCAGATGGCTATACAATACTAAGTACAAAACTTATATCAAAACCTCCGATTGATTATGATGTAAATGCATTTCTTCTTTTTTCCTTATCAATTGATTCCACTTCTGTTTATACACTCACAAAATATAACAGGGAAAGATTATCATTAGAACTTAATAAAAAGAATAAAAAATTTGAGATCCTTGATATATCTCCTGATACATTGTTTTTCAATTTTTCACGGGTGAAAAGGAAAAAGATCTGTGTGAAAGCTCAGTTGAAGGATATGAATACCATGTTTGCTCAACAGCATATGCTCAATGGCTCTGTATACACAATCCCTGATTCAATAGAGGTCACCGGGCCTTCTTCTATTGTTGATACCCTAAGTTATATGACTACTAAATTGCTTCATCTGGTAAATCTTTCTGATACTACTGAAAAAAAAGTACAAATACAAAAACTCTCCAGACTGACCTATTCATTGAGTAAAGTGAAAGTTGTTATACCTGTCGACGAGTTTACTGAATCGGAATTTACCATACCTGTTACACAGAAGAATGTTCCCGATTCAATTATCCTTAAGACTTTCCCTAAAACAATTAAGGTCAAATACTTAATAACTCTAAGTAATTTTGATAAAGTATCTTCTGAGATGTTCGAGCCCTATGTTGATTATGATGAGATTGATATTGATATGAATTCAAAAATCAAAATCAAACTCGATTCTTTGCCTCCCTACGTCCACAACGTCAATATTACGCCGCGAAGTGCTGAATTTTTAATTGAACGGAAAAATGCTGAAAGTTGGAATAACGGGCGGAATAGGTAGCGGGAAATCAACTGTTTGTAAGATTTTCAACTCACTTGGTATTCCAGTATATCATGCTGATACAAGGGCAAAATATCTGACAATTCATACTTCAGATATCAGGGAAGTAATAATAAATGAATTTGGACCTGATTCTTTTATTAAAGAGACATATAACACTAAGTACATAAGTAGCAAAGTATTTAACAACCCTGCATTACTGAAAAAACTCAATTGTATAATTCACCCATATGTTGCTGAAGATTTTAATGAATGGCTCAATGGTCAGAAAAAACAAATCTATGTAATCCAGGAGGCAGCTATACTGTTTGAAAGCGATGCGTATAAAAAAATGGATCGTATTATTGTGGTCAATGCACCCCTTGATATTCGTATTAGAAGAATAACCGAAAGGGATAATATCTCTAAGGAAGAAATTTTGAAAAAAATGAAAAATCAATGGTCTACCGAGAAATTACTGGCATTGGCCGATTGGGTTATCAATAATGACGATAATAAGCTAATTTTACCTCAAATAATTTCTATTCACAATCAACTGATCAGTTAATTTTCGTATATGGCAAAATTTGGAAAATGGGTTGGCGCAGGTCTCGGTTGGGCTTTTGCCGGACCAATAGGAGCAGTTATTGGGCTCGGTCTGGGATGGATGTTTGATAATACTGCTGAAATGAAAATTGGAAAGCAGTATAGTAACACAACAACTGGTGATTTTGCGGTTAGTATGATGGTGCTAATGGCCGCAGTTATGAAAGCTGATGGTAAAGTATTGCAGTCTGAACTTAATTATGTGAAAACATTCCTGGTAAATAGATTTGGAGTTGAATCGGCAAAAGAAGCTTTAAAAATGCTTAAGGATCTGTTAAAGCAGAATATTCCTATTCAGGACGTGAGTTACCAGGTGCGAGACCGGCTCGATTACCACTCCCGTCTTGAATTACTGCACTTGTTGTATGGTGTAGCCCAGGCAGATGGGAAAATTCATCAATCTGAGATGCAGATCCTTGACCAGATCGGTTATTATTTTGGTTTAAGTTCTACCGATCAGAAATCAATAAAAAATATGTTTGTCCTGGCGGACGACAGTGCTTATAAAATTCTCGGAGTTACCAGAAATTCTTCTAATGATGAGATTAAGGGAGCTTATCGAAAGCTAGCAACAAAATATCATCCTGATAAAGTAAGTTATCTTGGAGAAGATTTTAGAAAAGATGCGGAAGAAAAGTTTCAGAAAATAAACGAGTCCTATGAAAAGATTAAAAAAGATAAGAACATCAATTGAAGAATAATAATAGAATAAGCGAGTAAATCCATCAGTTGACCCCATTTTTTTCTTTTTTCCAGATTTTTAATTATTAAAGTTTATTGCCTGTGCATTGTAGATTATATATAATTTCTTTGTATTTTGCTTTATAAGCTTTTTTCATTTCGCACATAATGCTATTTTTGTGCGCTGAATCATTATCATTTTTCTATGAACCTGAAAGATATTCTTGCCATTTCTGGGAAAAGCGGGCTTTTTAAATTCATTTCACAAGGAAGAAGTGGAATCATTGTAGAATCATTTGACGATAAAAAACGGTCAGTTATTCACTCCAGTTCTAAAGTGAGTGCCCTTGAAGACATAGCTATCTTCACAGATACCGAAGAAGTGCCTTTAGGTGACATATTTAATAAGGTATTCGAAAAAGAAGGTGGAAAAGAGACAATCAATCATAAGTCATCACCGGATGAACTGAAAGCTTTGATGAAGGAAATACTTCCTGATTATGATGGGAAAAGGGTGTATGTTTCTGATATGAAGAAACTTGTGCAGTGGTATAACATGCTTATCAAATTGGATCTTTTAAAACCCACAGAGGAATCAGAAGAAGAAAAAAAGAAGGAGGAAAAAAAAGAGAAAAAGGTAGTGAATGTCCAGGGAAAAACTAAAATTGCCGCATCACAAAAAGTCAAGACATACGAAAAGTCAAAACCTTCCGTAAAAGACAAAGCAGTTAAAAGTAATATTCCTAAAACAAAAGCAAAATAAAAACAACATCACCGGCAAAAATGCCGTATGAATATACTTCGTCAACAAGCAAAAGAAAAAAGAAAATTCCTGCCTAGAAATTTGAAAATCAAAAGTTTTCAAAACATTAAACCATATGTAGAAGAGCTATTGAAGGCTTCAATTTCATCAATCTCTGATCTAAAATACTGGCTCCTAAAAAAAAGTGAGCTGGATTCGGTTATTGAGGAAGACAAAGCATGGTTATATATTAAACAGAGTTGTTATACTGATGTAAAGGAATATGCAGATACATTTGCCGATTTTGTCAGGAACATCGTTCAGCAATATGCAATTGTTACGCACAGATTAAATGAGAAACTCATGGATTTCTGCATCTCTAATCCTTATCCTCCTGAATACGAGGTTTTTATCAGAGGTGTAAAACGTCAAATCGAGATCTATAACGAGAAAAACACCAAATTACAGGCTGAGTTAGAAGTTGAAGAGCAAGGATATAGTGCCATTACAGGTATTATGACTGTTCGTTATAAAGGGAAAGATTATACTCTTCAGCAGGCTCAGAATTTTTTAAAACTAAACAACAGAAAAACCCGAGAAGAAGTCTTTGAATTAATATGCCGGCGCAGAAGTGAAGATTATAATAAGCTTAACGATATATTTGATATACTTCTGGCAAAGAGACATCTTCTTGCTCTAAATGCAGGGTTTCCAGACTATCTGGAGTACCGTTTTTCTCAGCTTGGCAGATTTGATTATACCATCAAAGATTGCAAAAGATTTCATGATGCTATTGCTTCAAATCTTGTGCCGGTTGTTGATGAACTATTGAAAAAACGAAAATTGCTATTGAAAGTAGATACTCTTCGACCTTTTGATTTGGATGTTGATATTGATCAGAAACCTCCCCTCAAACCTTTTTCCTCCGTGAATGAATTAATTGAGAAGAGTATACTTTGTCTTTCTTCCGTCGATAAAAAATTTGGCCGGTTTATTCGTATCATGAATTCAAATGGTTATCTGGATCTGGATTCAAGAAAAGGAAAAGCTCCCGGTGGTTATAATTATCCTTTGTATGAAAGCAATGTGCCGTTTATTTTCATGAATGCTACAAATAACCTGCGCGACCTGGAAACCATGATGCATGAAGCAGGACATGCTATACATTCATTCCTGACTAAAGACCTTGAGTTTATTTATTATAAGGAAGTGCCGGCTGAAATTGCTGAAGTCGCATCCATGGCTATGGAATTAATATCTATGGAGCACTGGCAGCATTTCTTCAAAAATAAAGAAGATCTCATACGTGCAAAAGAGAGTCATCTTGAAGGAGTAATCAAAACACTTCCCTGGGTAGCAACAATTGATAAATTTCAACATTGGATCTATACGCATCACGGACATAATGCAAACGATCGAACAGTCGCATGGAACGCCATTGAGAAAACATATGGAGGTGCTATTGTTGACTGGTCGGAATACGAAGAATACAGATCACAAATGTGGCAAAAACAGATCCATTTGTTTCAATTTCCGCTTTATTATATTGAATATGGTATTGCCCAGTTAGGAGCCATTGCTATATGGAAAAACTATAGAGACAATCCCGAAAAAACCATTAAAGCATTCCGTTTTGCTCTTAGCCAGGGATATTCCAAAACTCTTCCGGAACTTTATTCAGCTGCCTCAATAGATTTCAATTTTTCTTCAGACTATATTCAATCATTAATTGATTTCGTGCTGTCTGAACTTCATTCACTCCGATAACTGGTGCCTGAAGGTAATTTATTTGCTTCAGAGAATATTTTCAGTATGTTAAAGGAATACCTGAAGAAAAAGTTGCGAAGTACTTTGGTTATTGAAGTGTAACTTTTACTTTACCACTTCACCTTTAATGAAAAGATTTGTAATACCTTCTTCAGTGTTTGTATAAACAGCAATGGTTTTGCTAAAATAACCGGGTGATTTTGCATCAAATGTTACACTAATACTTTCTTCTCCTCCGGACGGAATGGGTTGTTTCGGATAATCTGCTACCGTGCAACCGCATGAAGGTTTAACGCTGGTAATGATTAGTGGCATCATGCCTGGATTTTGAAAAGAGAATTTAATTACAATTGGTTTATTGAAAGGTATTTGCCCAAAATCAATAGCTGTCTGATTCCATTCAATAGTCGCTTTAGGATTCGATTCAGAATGCACTTTAAAGGAACCAACTATACTAACGATAAATAGTAATAGTCCAATAATTGTTTTTCTCATTTCCTTCGTTTTAATTGTATTACGAATTTACAACATCTTTGTTTTAATAATTCAACCTCTTTATTAAAATTTATTAAGGATGAGTTACTAATTATCTACAGTCCATTTCTGTTTTATGTTATCAGATTTCAAAATACATGCCAGTTGAAATTAAATAAGTTGCTTTTTTCGATTCATCCGTCATTTTTATAATTTTGATATCTTTCACAAATGATGAGAGAAGCTATTGTAAGTATTGCAGGGAAACAAGGACCGATTAATAATGTCAGAAAAGCTTTAGCGCAACTTGATCTCACCTGTTTAAAAGGGAAAAGCATACTGGTTAAACCAAACATTGGGAGAGCAGCAACAGTAGCCCGTGGTTATAACACACATCCTCAAGCTATTGCCGGTGTTATTGAAATGGTTATGCAGGCGGGAGCAAAAAAAATTGCCATAGGCGAAAGTCCTCTTGTAGGCATCGATACATTGGAAGCATTTAAAAAAGGAGGAGTAACTGAAGTTGCAGAAAAATATCAGGTAGAGCTTATCGATTTCGATGCTCACAAACCTGTTAGAAAAGAAATTACAGAAGGACGTGTACTGGAAAGCACAAAAATATGCTCCTCTGTTTATGAATTTGATTACCTGGTATCGGTCCCGGTATCAAAAACCCATATGCACACGGGCGTTACTCTTGGAATTAAAAATATGAAAGGCTGTCTGTATCGTCATGAAAAAGTTCGGTATCACCAATTAGAATACCGTAATAAAATCTTTCCTGAAAAAACCCTTGATTCGGCCATATCTGATCTGGCAACCATTCTTATGCCAGACCTTACTGTAATTGACGGTTACATTGGTATGGAAGGCCTTGGCCCCTCAGGTGGCCAAGCCAAAAGGTCTGATTTTTGTGTTGCCTCCTGGCACCCAATGGGAGCGGATATCTATGGTTGCATATTGATGGGACTGGATCCTCAGACTATTGCCCATCTGCGTCTGATTTCGGAGCGTTGCAACATGCCTTTAAATCCTGACGCATACACTGTTATTCCTGAAAAATACGATAAGTATATAGTATCTTATTGTATCCCACCAACAAACATCTCTGTTGAATTTAAGAATATACAGATCTACGATAATGAATCTTGCAGTGCATGTTTATCAACACTGATGTTGTTTCTAAGGAGGTTCAAAGATGATATGAGTCAGTATGTTTTGCACGATGGAAAATTTCATATCGCCATTGGCAAGGGAGTAAGTGATGCAATTGAGGGAACCATCTTTGTAGGCAATTGTACTAAATTTATGAAAGATAAAGGAGTAGTAGTAAAGGGTTGTCCTCCTGTTCCTACAAGGATTTACGAAGCAGTAACCGGGCGGGAACCTGACGAGAATGAGCCTGAAGTAGAATAATTGAGGGCAATTTCTATAATGAAATAAATACCTGTATCCTGAATAAAGCCAGCCAAAACCAGTTCGTATTGTAAATATCGTCACTACCGGGCGTCTTCCATTCCATCCTCTCTCTAACCTGCAAAATAAAACCCAAATCAGCATTCATCCCCAGCCAGTTATTAATTCCAAATTCTCTTCCGGCAGCAATATTTAAGTAGGAAAAATGATAAATACGATCTGCAGCAGTACTTTTATTATTTGTATATCCTTGTCTGGCATACCAAACCGGACGATTTGAATAAAATCCATGATTGCCAAAATGAATCATATGATCAATACTCCAGGTACGAATGATTTCAGAGTAGATTCCCGCATCCCCTCCGTAATAAGCTCCAAGTTGAGTAATATCAGTATATTGATACCGTAATCCCGCATGTAAGTATTCGCGCGCTGATACACCGCCTACAATGTCAAGTTTGTTTTTAATTATTTGCCCGTGAACACTTGTAACCAATAACAAAATAAAAATAATGCTAATGCAGAACTTGGATCTTACCATATTGAAATGTCTTAAATAGTTATGAATCATATTTTTTTGCTTCTTCCCATATTTCATTCATTTCTTCAAGAGTCATATCTTTTAATAAGCGTCCTTTTTTAATCGTGTGGCCTTCAAGATAATTAAATCGTTGAATAAACTTCCTGTTCGTTCTTTCCAATGCATTTTCAGGATCCACACCATATAATCTTGCAGCATTTACAACGGAAAATAACAGGTCACCAAATTCTTTTTCTATCTCATGTTGATCTCCTCTTTTAACTTCATGCTTAAGTTCATTCAGTTCTTCATTAACCTTATCCCATATCTGTTCAGGTTTATCCCAGTCAAACCCGACAGCCCGAACCTTTTCCTGTACCCGATTGGCTTTAATAAGAGCTGGCAAAGAAACAGGCACACCAGCCAACACAGATTGAACACCCTCATGTTGTTTTATTTCTTCCCAGTTTTTTTTAACATTTTCCGGATCATTTTTTACATCCACATCACCAAAAACATGAGGATGGCGGAAGATAAGTTTTTCAGATAAACTGTCAATAACATCCTTTATATCAAAGTGGTTCTCTTCGGAGGCGATTTTCGCATAGAATACAATGTGCAGCAAAAGATCGCCGAGTTCAGTTTTTATTTCGTTGATATCTTTCCTGGTAACTGCATCTGCAAGTTCATATGTTTCTTCGATTGTGAGGTTGCGCAATGTATCATAAGTTTGCTCCCTGTCCCAGGGGCATTTTACTCGCAATTCATCCATTATTTTCAATAATTTCCCGAAGGATTCCAGATTCTTCTCCGTTACCATATGAAATTAGTCTCCTGTAAGTGTTAATTTACTTCCTGGTTTTTCATCATAAAATTTGATTCTTATGGCAGAGTTGATTTTAAGATTTAATAATTCCGCTGCGTTTCCATGACTTATAGCCACTTCAAGTAAGCCTACAGAATTGAAAATGGCCAGCAACTCTCCGGAAACAGAATCTTCGTAAGTTTCATTTATTTTATCTATCCTGTAATGGTTGCTCTGAATAAATATTTCATAGGGCTTACCCTGGCCTACTTTTTTAAAAGTATCTTTAGAGACATTGGTAATTGCATTTGAAAAGGAATCAATGTATATCACACTGCCATTTATCAGATTTTTATCTATCACAGGACGTAAAGGTATCTGTTTTTCATAATCTTCAGTGGGTTCACAAAAAGTATCAAAGTCATCTTTATTGATAACATGGAAAGCAGTATTTACGAATACATCAAGACTTAAAAAATTATTGTTTATTTCAGAATCCTTCACCCTATAAACCGCATCAGGTTTATCTGATGAGATTAATCCGCAAATCCCGTTATCAGAGGTTAAAAAATATTGTTCGTTTATTTTGAGTATTAATAAAGATTTTTTTTGCGTTAGTGCAGCATTAACGGCAATGATATGAATAGTATCCTGAGGAAAATTTAAGTAGCAATTGCGAAGCACAAATGCTGCCTGCATAACATTGAAAGATTGTATCTGGTGACTGATATCAATAATTTGTGCAGTAGGATCAATTGAAAGAATTTTTCCTTTCACTGCACCAATGTAGTAATCACTTTTATTCCAGTCAGTTGTTAAAGTAAAGATGTGCATATAACGGATTGTGCAGGTTCAATAAAATTGAATATCTTTAAAAAATAAGTTTAATTTGCAAGACTTAAAAGTACATATAATTGTCAAATTTTTATGATCGAAAAGTCGATATATTTAGAAGGTGCTGATCCGGTTAATCTTTATGGCGTCAATAATATTCATTTAAATAAGCTGGCTTCAAAATTTCCAAAATTACGCATTGTTGCTCGCGGACATGAAGTTATAGCAATTGGAGATGAAAAAGAAATTCATCTTTTTGAAGAGAAACTTGATGTTTTAATTGCATTTTACCACAAATACAACAAACTCACAATTCATGATGTTGAAGACCTTCTTGAATCGGAAGATCGTTCCTGGATTGAGAAAAAATTAGAATTAACAGATGTTCTTGTTTATGGCAATCATGGCAGAGAGATAAAAGCAAAATCAGTCAACCAGCAGAAATTAGTTGAAGAATACACCAAAAATGATATGCTCTTTGCCCTTGGGCCAGCCGGTACTGGGAAAACTTATACAGCTATTGCACTTGCTGTAAAAGCACTGAGAGGTAAAGAAGTTAGAAGAATAATCCTTTGCAGACCTGCTGTTGAAGCAGGTGAAAGTTTAGGATTCCTTCCGGGTGACATGAAGGAAAAGCTTGATCCTTACCTTCAACCTCTTTACGACGCTTTACGAGATATGATACCTCCAAAACGACTGATGACCTATATTGAAGAAGGAACAATTGAGATTGCACCACTTGCCTATATGCGCGGCCGAACCCTGGATAATGCTTTTGTGATTCTTGATGAAGGACAAAACACTACTATCAACCAGATGAAGATGTTTCTCACCCGCATGGGGAAAAATGCAAAGTTTATTATAACCGGAGATACTACTCAGATTGATCTGCCTAAGAGTCAGAACTCCGGTATCCTGAGAGCACTTGAAATTTTAAAGAATATCCATGGAATTGCCGTGGTGCATTTTGATCTGCGTGATGTGGTAAGGCATAATCTTGTAAAGAGAATAATTGAAGCATACAACAAACAAAACAAGAAATAGAAAACTGACAACAATAAAACAAACAATGATGCAAGCATTAACTAAAACCAATTTCTTATTCGATAATCAATTAGGAATCTATCATGGAAAAGTTCGTGACGTATATAATATTAACGATAAGTATATGGTAATGGTTGTTACCGATCGCATATCGGCATTTGACGTAGTCCTTCCAAAAGGCATTCCTTATAAAGGACAAGTTTTGAACCAAATTGCTTCAAAATTTTTGGATGCAACCTCGGATATTGTCCCCAACTGGAAGATTGCATCTCCGGACCCGATGGTGACTGTGGGTCATTTTGCAGAGCCTTTTAAGGTTGAGATGGTAATACGTGGTTATCTTACAGGACATGCATGGCGCAAATACCGGGATGGTAGCAGAAATTTATGTGGTATTCCCTTGTCTGAAGGAATGAGAGAGCATGAAAAGTTTGAGAAGGCTATTATCACACCTACCACAAAAGCTGAGGAGGGACATGACGAAGATATATCACGGGACGAAATAATATTAAACGGGCTTGTATCGGAAGAAGATTATTCAAAACTTGAAGAATACACATACAAACTGTTTCAAAGTGGAGCTGATATTGCAGATAAAATGGGTCTTATACTTGTTGATACCAAATATGAATTTGGCAAGAAAGATGGTATGATATACCTGATAGACGAGATACATACTCCCGATTCCTCGCGTTACTTTTATAAAGAAGGTTATCAGGAACGTTTTGATGCGGGAGAACAACAGAAGCAACTTTCAAAGGAATTTGTTCGACAATGGCTGATCAGTAATGGTTTTCAAGGCAAAGAGGGACAAAAAATACCTGAGATGACAGATGATTTTGTAAAAGAAGTTAGTGACAGGTATATTGAACTTTTTGAAAATATTACCGGTGAAAATTTCAAAAAGGCCGATAACACTAATCTTGAACAGCGCATTGAAGATAACATAAGATCTTTTCTCGCAAATGTCTGAAGAAAATCAGTTGAACAAATAGTATATTTGAACATATTTTTCATTCATTATATAATAATATCATTCTAATAATTCAACCCTGATGATCGGCAATTCTCGACTTTTTTCAAAGATACTCTTTGGGATTATTTTCCATGTTTCCATTTTGCTTTCTGCTCAAGACCACCCGCCGGTTATTGTTAAATCAGAGCAGAAAGTTATATACCAGGGGAAAATTTATTATATACATACCGTAAAGCATGGACACACCCTTTATTCTATATGCAGAACATATAATGTTACTGAACAGGATATCAGAAAAGCAAATCCGTCAGCAACTCTAAATCCTTTAAGTATTGGTCAGACCTTGCGCATTCCATACCTTGAAAAAACAGATAACGTCTCAAACAAAGACCTTTATTCTACAAACGAGGAAAGCAAGTATTTCATTATTCATACCGTTGAACCCAAACAAACCATTTTTTTTCTACATCAAAAATACAATGTCCCCATTACTGCAATTTACAGGTATAATCCGGGAACTGAAGATGGTCTTGAAACAGGGCAGATAGTCAAAATACCAAAAAAGCATCTTCTGGAAAGACAGGAACCTGATGCTCTGCAACCCCAGGAAAAATATATCTTATATACTGTTCAACAAGGTGATACATTATACAGAATTGCTCAGGATCATGGTATCTCAATTTCTGCCCTTATTGATGCTAATAATAACCTCAGGTGGGGTCTGAAGACAGGTCAGGTAATTAAAATACCTCTTGAGGAAGTCTATCTTGCTTTGACATATCAAACAGTCGTGGATTCAATTCTTCTTGTTTCAGAGATGAAGAAACTATCAACACGCCAATGCGATTCTATTGCTTCCGTTAAAAGAATGCGTACACCTGTAAAAGTGGCTCTTATTCTTCCATTCTTTGCATCCGAAAGAATCGTCTCTGACACAACCGCATACAACGATACACTGACTGCTAAAAAGAATAGGAAAAAATCAAAAATATTTAAGGGACGTGGTGCCGCAGAATTTTATGAAGGCTTATTACTGGCTGTTGACAGCCTTAAAAAAATTGATGTTGATATAAATCTTTTTGTATATGATTCTGAGGCCAATACAAACAAGGTTAAAAGAGTCATTAGTGATCTTGAAATTATTAATCCTGATCTTATCCTCGGCCCGTTCCTTCCAAAAAATATTGCCCTGGTGAACCGATTTTCAATTGAGAACCAGATACCATTTGTGCCCCCGCTAATGAAAGATGATTCTACTCTGAAGCATAATTCATATCTGTTTCAGGTAATGCCTCCACAAACCAGTGAAATGGAAATCTACGCAGATGTAATTTCTCAGTATTATGACCAGAATATTATTATTGTGTATAAAAAGAGTATGTTCAAACAGAAAGAGGTTGATAAGTTCAAAAGGATTATGTCAGATCGCTTTACAACTTTTTCCGATTCCGATAGTCTTATTCTGTCAGAGGTTTATATTGATGATTCACTGCAACATAGTCTGGAGAGACACATGAAAGACAGCATTACAAACATTGTCATTGTCAGTTCCTCTTACGAACCGGAAGTAAGTGATGTACTCACAAAGCTCTACTATATTCATCAAACCCGCCACGTAAAAGTATTTGGCATGCAATCGTGGCAAAAATTTAAAAGTGTGCGCATTGATCATTTTCACGATCTTGAGGTGACACTTTACAGTCCTTTCTATATCGATTATAACAGTCCAATTGTCAAATCATTTGTTTTGAAGTGCCGTTCTAAGCTAACATACGAACCTTATTTGACTACATCTAAAGGTACAGGTATTAATTACACCTTTCTGGGATATGATTTAGGCATGTATTTCATTGCGGCACTGAATAAATTTGGAGAACAAACCTGTGACTGTGCCAGTTATTTTCAACCAGAACTAATACTTTCTTCCTATGCATACAAGCGTAACAAACAATTTGGCTATAATGAAAACAAGAGTATTAGTCTTGTCCGGTACAAAGAAGATCTAAGCATAGAAAGTCTTAAAATTGATGCTTCTCAATACCGGGAATTTAGATGATTTGCGAGTTGTAAAGGAGAATTGCTGAAAGAAATACCAGGCTAAACATCCCTAATAATACTAAAGACGCAATCCATTCTATTCTGTTCCTTTTAATTTTTTTGTAGGAATTAATAAGCAAATTAATTTTAAGAACCAGTTGTTCCAATCCTTTTCTACTTTTAATTATATAATCGCTTGCTCCCCATTTTATAGTGTTTACTGCAACCTCAACATTTGCATCGGATGAAAGGAAAAGAAAATGTGTCTCTGAATAATTTTGCCGGTATCTGATAAGAAAATCCAGTCCTGAAAGGTGATATTCTTTTGTTTTATGATCAAGAATGACTATATCAGGTATTTCCCTTGAGTCAATACATTCTTCGCAAGTATCGAATGTTCGCAGATTATTGAAATTCAATGCATTAAGACAAGCATTCAGGATTTTTTGATAGCTCAAGTTTTTATCAATTATGTGAATTAATGGATTAGCCGGATTTTTCACGTTTCTGAGATAATGTGATAATACAAAGATAAATGTCAGATTTCAAGAAGAAGAATACTCAGGGTTGTATTTGATTAATTTGAGATATACATGTGTCAACGTCAAATTTCCGTATACAACTGATGTGGCATAAATACACATTTAGTGATTTGGTGATTGAATGATGAACTGGTGAACTGATGAACTGGTGAACTGGTGAACTGGTGAACTGATTAAATGAAGTTACTGTTATGATGTTGAGAAGTTTAGAAGTTGAGAGGTTGAGTCTTCTATTCTACTCACAAAATTCCAAATAACAAGCATCAAAGCCCCTGTCTGACTGACTGCGCAGCAGTACAGGCAGGCAATTAAGTTCCAATAGCAAACCACCAAATTCCAAAATCGTTTTGAAAATTGAGATTTGTTATTTGGATATTAGTTGTTTTTTGGGATTTGTT
>DAOUOU010000197.1 GCA_030626465.1 Bacteroidales bacterium | reverse complement strand
CCGGATGGCAGTCCGGTAGAGATTGTTTTTAGTGATGTGGTTGAATTTGCGCGTAATTTAAGAGAACAGGAAGGTAAAAACATCTGGCTGGTTGGAGGAAGTCAGATCAATTCTATACTTCTGAACGCCGGGCTTATAGATCAGATGATAATTTCAATGCATCCAATTGCATTGGGGCAGGGGATAAAATTATTCAGCGCTGAAAGCCTTGAGAAACTACAGTTAAAGCTTATTAATCATAAGGTATTCGAACGCGGGCTTGTGCAGTTGACCTACGATAACGTATAGTCATTGAAAACAAAAATGACGAATAGACAAAATCAGAATAGACTCTTATGTATTCTGCATTGAGATACTCATAAAGAAAAAGTCAATCTTAAATTTGCAATTTACGAGCACCAAAGGTGTGTAAATCATTAGCCCCGTGCGAAGCTCGGGGTTTATGATTAGCCTTATCCACAAAGCCCAACGGGGCGTAATCATTAGTCTTTGAGGTATCGTGCCTGTAGTCTTTTACTAACAATGGTGCATGTGTGAAATTATTGATCACGCACCTGTGGTGCTTCTAGTATATTGCATTGCTTAACCCCCGGGCATCAGCCCGGGGCTATTTAGTATCGCCCCTTTGGGGCTAATATTTAAAACAAATATACCATAAAGATAGTGGAACACTCAAAATTGCAATAACACCCAAGAGTTACGAGAGTAAACGGATTACTTCATTAGTATAGGCCTGAATTCTATTTATGGTCTGCTTTAATTCACCTGAAAACTTGTTATCGAAGATAGGATTCCTGCATTGGTCTTAATCTCTAATCGAAATACATATATACCTGCTGGAAACTGATCTACATTCAAAGATAGTTTATGATTACCCGTGTATTCGTTACGGCTCTGAAGTTGTGAGATCTTTCTCCCTTCCATAGAATAGATTTCAATCGTCACCAGACCAGGGGAGTTTAAGGTATATTCAAAGAAGACAAAATCGGTTGCCGGGTTCGGATAATTTCGAACAGTGATTACATTATTTTCTGAATCAGGCCCAACAATAGAATTTGGAGGCTCTACACCAAAAACAGCAACCAGTTCAATTCCATCTCCTGTACCCAGATTTCTTGAATATTGTTTGTCGCTCGGATTGTTCCAGTGTTCATACACTCCGAGGCTTCCCAGCTGTGAACCATCACCTTCAGGATCGTATGTAACACCGGGAGCCCAGTTGGCCGGATCGGCTGCCTGAAAAAGATAGTCGGATGTTCCGGCCATATAAGGATACTGTTCTGAAGCGTCTTTGTTCTCGTATTCTGCCAGAAGAAAGTCAAAGCAGACTGATTCTATAGCCAGATTATCCTGTGACAAAAATAGCGAATTCGGATAATCATTGTTAAATGGTTCCATCTGCCATTTTTCAACCCATCCTTCCCAGCTTTTTCCAGCCCATATACCATCAACAATGTTGAGAAGAGTTTTTCCTCCAAGATGTTCATGACCAATATAATCCACTAAGTGACGATATCTGTAATTTCCACCATCTGTGTCATCATGATCAGGCAGAGAATAGTGCATATCCCAGGCAGATTGACCACTTGTTGCTGCTCCATCCTGCAGGATGGATCCCTGGTGGTTTTTTGCTGCCAGTGTTATACCTCCTGAGTCATGCGATTTCAAGCAGGGGAGATTAATAAAATAGGCAGCATCCACATATTCCTGGGGAATTCTGTAATCAAGAACACCATCACTGAACTTCATAATATCCTCGGCGGTTGCAGTTACTTTGTGTCTTCCATTAGCCCCGTTTCCATCGCAATAATTCACATTGGGATATACAGAATGACACATATCCCAATACAAATCATGAAAGATCCTGAAAGCATCGCCCAGATAAATATCACTTTGTGCAACTCCTGCATTTTCTATCAATTGCCTCAATATAGCAAGAGCTACCTCCGGAGTAGCATCCATTCTTTCAAAGTCAGAAGTTTTCTCAGTTCCGGTAACTGAACAACAGGAGTTGGTGATATTGATCTTTATATAGATTTTTTCTCCTGCCTGATAGCCTACATCTCCTTTCCCATGATTGCTGTTAAAATGCCTGAAAACAGCATCCCATGCAGCAGAAGCTGATTCTTCACCTGCCAGATTTTTTATTCCCGCTTCAAGGATGCCTTCCACAACAGCCTGATCAGTATTTTGAAACCAGTAATCGCCTGTTGTGTTTGTACAATTCTCATCGGTTGCATCATTATCCCATACCCAGACAACACGTCCGGGATGAATTCCCTTAGCAATTCCTACCGGGGTATTGGCATCGAATGTAGCCTTGTCAACCAGCTGAGATGCTCTAAGACCTGATGGATTAGTAATTCCCGAAAGATAGATTGAAACAATAGCTACTATCAAAAACCCAAGCGCAGGAATGTATTTATTCATTGCCAGTTTTTTCTTAAATATCCTATATGCCATCACTGAAGAAGTAAGGGAAATAATATACAGCACAAAAGCAGACACAATAGGAATTGCAGTTCTCATGCAGGGATATGCAGCCCGTGAAGGTTTTGGAATTACCCTAATCAGGAACCAGACAGTAGACGCTATTCCCAGAAAAAGAAAAGAGATCCTTAAGGAGAGTTTTCCCGGAAGTACTTTGGACAATTGCTTTTTACTGCGTATTAAAAGTTTGGAAATGCTCATATCGAATAATTTAGATTATTGAATATAAAGGTAGCAAAATACTCAAGATATGCTATTTTATATATAACATTTGTCATGATTAATATACGTATTATTTTTTCAGTGAAAAAGGAGTGCCTGATGTTAAAAGTCTGTAAACCGGTTTTCTGATAAAAACAGTCATGCTTCCGGTAATAGCAAATATGAGGTTAACTAGTAAAAAATGCCAGTTGCTTTTTATGCCCCACCTGTCCTTCATTTTCTGAAAAAAGACTATCATATCAAATACATCAATAATAAATGATCAAGATTCAATACTATGATAACAAATAATGCATAGTAATTGATTCTCATAAAATATTTAAAAGGTGCAAACTCAATGTTCTTTCTAACCAAAGGAATAAAAAAAATAAGTATCAGCAAGAGAGATGATATGGTTAAACACAGAGCGGCTGTTACTGATCGAACAACATTAAAATAATACAATAATAAGGCAGATAGTGCTGTAGTAACAACCCACAGAAATATCATCAGTTTCAATACAAAAGAGTTGTGGTAGGAGGTGAGAGCGGGTAATCCGGCATCCTCATATTGAGGCCCGTATTTTAATACCAACAAATAGAAATGTGGTACCTGCCAGACAAAGAAAAAAAATGCTATTGTCCATGCTCTTATATCAAGAAGAGAGGCTTCAGCAGCTACCCAACCGACCAGGGGAGGTATTGCGCCAATTAGTGCTCCCGGGATCACAGCATGTGCAGTAATTCTTTTTAGATTAGTATAAACAAGATTATACCAGATAAGAGCCAGCCACCCCAGCAGCAGAGCAATGAAGTTAACATATGTAACCAGTATAATCGTTCCTGCAGCCAACTCAATAACTGCAAGAATGAAAGCATACGCCAGGCTAATCCTGCCTTGCGGAATGGGACGACTGCTTGTACGCAACATGACCGCATCAGTTCTTGACTCCTGAATATGATTGAGAACAGAAGAACCGCATGCCAGAAGAAAAATACCTATAGTTACAGCCAGGAATCCTGTATCGATATGTCCTCTTGCCAATACGTAACCTGTTATTGTTGTAAACGAGACCGCTATGGTTATTTTGACCTTGCTCAATTCAAAAACAACTCGAAGTATATGGCTTATTTTTTCTGCTATCATTGCTGGTTATTCGCTTTTCAAGGATTGTGCCTGACTTTTACAAGCAATGCAAGAAAAAGGGCTAATGAGATAAAAATTACTAATATACCAAAAGATGTTGTCACAAGAATTACCCTATTGTTCCGGGGAGGTTTGTAATTGTAACAATATTTAAGTTTTTTGAGTCTTGTAGGTACAATTTCTTCATCAGCAGCTTTTTCAACCGACATGGCAAAGTGCATGTAATTGAAATATGTACCATAGAAGTATTGAGAGATCTTTCCGTCAGGAGTGACTAATACTGTAGAGACAGGATGAACAAAACTGTCTTCCCTTCTTCGGTACTCCCAGCCTGTTGCCTTTGTCAGCCGGCGAATGGAAATACTATCTGCAGTAAAAAATCGCCAGAAATAAGGATCAACAGGTTTTACTATTTTTTCCAGGTACTCTTTTTTTGATTCACGAGCCTCAGCTGCACCTTCCTCTTCATCAATGCTTATAGTGATTATCTGATAATCTTGAGAAGGAATGACATCTGTATAATTGACCAATTCGGCTATTCCTTCCAATAATTTGGGACACAAGGAAGGACAATGGTAGTAAACAAAAGACAACAAAGTAGGTTTGTTAATCAGTAGATTAAGATCAACCGGTATAGAATCCTCATTAAACATAGTTATACTATCAGGAAGAAAATCTCCATTCCTTTCGTTCAGACCAAAGGACTGCTCCCTTGCATTAGAAGGCAAAAACTGAAGTCTTACATCATCGAGCTTATAGGGTGTCAGACGGGTTAATTGCTTATAATAAATTT
>DAOUOU010000029.1 GCA_030626465.1 Bacteroidales bacterium | reverse complement strand
TTCGAAATTCGATTCAATTGTATCGCTTATGTCCAGTTGCCCGTAAATGGAATCAGCCAGGTATAGTTTTGTGGTATCTTTCGGAGTTATCAATGCATGCAAAGCAGAATACTCAATTAAAATAAGCGTGAGAATAAGAGTTAATCTCCTCATAGGATGTTAGATTAAAAATTCATACTTAGTTTAAAACCATAGGAATAATTATTTGCAGAGAAGGGAGCAGGTTTCATGGATGGCTCAACCTTTATACTCAGATCATCACTTATATTGAACTTATAAAAATGAGCATCAGTCATTGCATCAACAACATTTGCGATATACAATAAACCCATGAAAATAACAGCGTATCCTCTTCTCTTACTCCAGGCATCTCGATTCAAACTGGCATTGTCTATTATCCTCTGGTCACCATCCTCTCCTTTGGCTAGTTCGGTTTTAAAAACGTCCTTCCAATAATTGAACCTTTCATTGGCATGGTCAAAATAGTAATACAGTCCACCACCAACTACATATATAACAGGGATTTTCCAGTATTTACGATTATAAGCCTGGCCCAAACCAGGGAGTACTGCTGAAAGAATGGTTGCCCTTTGGGGTGAATGTTCTCTCACTTTTTTTGCAGGAATTATAGTCCCATCCTTACTTATTAAGAAAGTATCATTCGAAACTAGCTTGCCTTCTTTTATAATTTCTGAAATGATTTTTATGGTATCCTGAACAACAATAGTATCTTTCACTGCCGGACTATCCTGAGCGGAAAGAAGGTTTGAACAAAAAAACAAAGCACCCGACAGGATGCTTGTTAGAATTATAGATGGTTTGATTTCATTCAAAATTAAGATGCATTTCAGGTATTAAGCTTATCAAAAATAGCAATAATTCTTTCCAGATCGTCATCCGAGTTGAAAGGAATAACGATTTTGCCCATACCTTTATTGTTGCGCTTGAATTCTACATTAGAATTAAAAAATTTCTGGAGATGATGTTTCAATTCTTCGTAATCCCTTGGTACGATAGCAGATTTATCTCCTGCTGTTTCTTTTACTTCTCCAAGTTTTCTTACCAGATCCTCAACCTTTCTTACAGACAACTCCTGGTCAATGATTTTATTATAGATCTTCAATTGTTCTTTAGGATCTTCAATATTTACAAGAGAACGTGCATGACCCATGGAAACTTTGCAATCTTTAATTCCCAGTTGTATTTCAGCCGGTAATTTTAAAAGGCGCAGGTAGTTGGCAACAGTGGCCCGTTTCTTGCCTACACGCTGACTAAGGATTTCCTGTGTGAAGTCACATTCATCAAGAAGGCGTTGATAACTTATGGCTATTTCGATGGCATCAAGATCTTCACGTTGGATGTTTTCAACAAGTGCCATTTCAAGCAAATGCTGATCTTCAGCCTCACGAAGATAGGCGGGAATTTTGTTATTACCGGCAATTTTTGTAGCGCGCAACCTTCTCTCACCCGAAATTAACTGGTATCTGCCGTTTGTTGATTTCCGAACAGTAATGGGTTGAATAATCCCTATTTCCTTTATGGAAGACGCAAGCTCATCCAGCGATTCTTCATTAAAAAAAGTTCTTGGTTGATAAGGGTTAGCATCTATATCGTCGATTACAATTTCCGCAACTCCACTTATTTTTCTTTGTGAAATTTGGAGGTTTGACTGCTCTTCACCACCTTCAATGAGTGCACCAAGTCCTCTTCCTAAAGCATTTTTTTTTGCCATTTTCTTTTAAATTGTTCAATAAACATGCTAATCAGAATCTTGCTCTTCGTTTTTGGTAACCAGTTCGCGCGCAAGATTTAGATAGTTAATGGAACCTTTCGATTCTGCATCATAAAGTACTACAGGTTTACCAAAGCTTGGAGCTTCGCTGAGCTTTATATTACGTTGTATTATTGTATCGAAAACCATTTGTTGAAAATGCTTACGTACCTCGTCAACAACCTGATTGGATAAACGCAACCTGGAATCGTACATTGTAAGTACAAAGCCTTCAATTTCCAGCTCAGGATTTAATCGGCCCTGAATGATTTTAATCGTATTCAGAAGCTTCCCGAGACCTTCAAGTGCAAAATATTCGCACTGTACAGGAATCATAACTGAATCGGCAGCAGTTAAAGCATTAACAGTGATCAGTCCTAAAGAAGGTGAACAATCCATTAAAATATAATCATAGTTATCCTTTACTGTTGAAATTACTTTTTTCAGCATGTGTTCTCGTTCCTCCATATTGAGCATTTCAATTTCCGCACCGACCAGATCAATATGCGATGGAATAATATCCATCCCGTCTATTTCTGATTTCAATACAATATCTTTTACTTCCAGATCGTCTATCAAACATTCATAAATGCTCTTTTCAATGCTTCTTACATCCAGCCCAATTCCTGATGTGGCATTCGCCTGAGGATCGGCATCCACAATAAGAACCTTTTTTTCCAATACTGCAAGACTAGCGGCAAGATTGATAGCAGTAGTTGTTTTACCAACACCTCCCTTTTGATTTGCAATAGCAATGACTTTTCCCATGAATCGTAATTTGATTTCTTAAATCTTGTTGCAAGTATAAAATAATTATTTCGAAATTGGTTCCAAAAATAGCATTTAATAATCCGTTCGGATTTTTGCCCTTTTCACTTTTGTGAACATTTTATTTCCACGTTATTAACATGTTATTAACAATCCAATTAACATGCAGAATACTAGGTTTTTAAAACCAAAAGAAAAAGACTTACTATTGTTGTCAATGAAAAAAGTCTTGGAAGACTTATGATTTCAATTTAAATAATTCGTCAAGTGACCAGGTGCTGGCGAATGAATTACTGAAAAATTTCAATTTCATAGATTAAAGGCCATAATTTTCCGGTTATATAGAAAGTTCTATTATCAGGATTGTATGCAATTCCGTTCAGAACATGGCTGTATTCTTCAGGAAGATCCCCGGGAATAATAGCTGTAAGGTCTAATTTGCCAATTACTATACCGGTATGGGCATCTATCTGTACTATGAATTTTTCTCCATAAACATTTGCCCATATTGTACCATTAACATATTCCAGTTCATTCAGACTTGTAACTAATCCTTTGTTATCACAAACATCCAAATGATTGACCTGATTAAAATATTTGGGATCGTAGAAATAAAGCATTGAGGATCCCTCACTGACAATAAGAGAATGACCGTCTGTAGTAAGTCCCCAGCCTTCGGCAGTTTGCAAATCGAATTGTCTTATCTGTTCAAAGGATTCCAACTCGTACACAAATCCAAGCATCGATTTGTAAGTCAATTGGAATATATTCCTTTCATAAATAACAATACCTTCCCCAAAGAATTCATTTCCAAGTTTTCTCTCAAGCAATATTGTGCCGTTCTCAGGATCGATTTTCATCAACCTGGACTTGCCGTGTTGACCGGTGCCCTCGTAAATAAGGCCATCATAGTACACCAGGCCCTGTGTAAAAGCTTCCTGATCATGTGGTATTTGTTTAACAATGCGATACCGAAAGGCTGAAGGGGCTTCATCAGATAATACGGTTATTCTTGTAGTAAGTATCTGCGTCAGACTGTCCAGGTAAAAAACCTTAATTCGAAGATTTTGTCTGCCTACTCTGGAGGTCAGAGAATTACCAGCAAGATTAAAATAATTATCTGCTTGTGTGACAGCCAATTTTCCTTCAATGAAAATCTGAACTGAATCAGGTAATACCTGCTTCTTAAGGGGTACGATCTCAAAAATAATACTATCTTCCAAAGAATAGACATCATCAATAACAGGTAAGTTTATAGAATAGTTTTTTGACTTCGTAAGTTTATTCTTCGATTGCGACTGTAAGTTTTTTGAATTTGGATTGCATGAAAAAATAAGTGTAAACAGTATGGTTAAGATGGTGAAAGATTTGTAATGAGTTAGCATGAAAGCAATTGAATTCATTATCTGAAAAACTTTTTTAACCGACTTCCTACTGAAAAATTTTCTTTGGTTGACAGATTGCTCAGTTCATTGTACTCCGAATCGATTGAATCGGGATTAATAATTTGCCATATTTCACTCCATCCAGGGAAACCACCTACGTTTCGGTCGTCAATAAAAAGCTCAACATCAATTTTACGACTGCTAATGGTTGGATCAAATTCTTCTTCGGGATAACTTTTGTTTACGGCGTAAAATTCTAATCCTTTTTTATGGCAATATTCCACTGCCTCATTCAATTCTTTGCCATGTCTGAATGTCCACAAAATAATCTGATGTCCAAGCTTTTGCAACTGTTTTAGTGTCTCAAATGCAAAGAGTTTCTCTTCGCCAATTTGTGGATATCGGTGTTCAACAATAGTGCCGTCAAAATCAACTGCAATCTTCATATTTGAATAGTAATTTTTCCATAAAAGTAACAATTATTTCATACTGTCTGAATCCTTTATTTCGTTGTAATGAAATATACTTTGGTTTTGCCAGGATTTTTCTTTTTGCCACTAAGGCTTAAAGGCTCAAAGACACGTTAAGACCAGTAATATCATATTGTTATCACATTAATTAATAGCATGTTATAAAATAGCAGATTAATTGCGAAACATTGATAACTTAATATACTCTGACAAAATCCTGCAATGGATCCTTCCTGTGTATAATTCTTTTGGAGACGGTTATTTTATGCTATTTTTTTATACCTTTAAATTAAATATGCTATTGCCATAAAATAAACATACATCCTGACACATAACAAGCTTTTTCGATGAAGAATATTAAAATCATTTTTCCGAATATACTTACGTTATTGAATCTCTTATCTGGTTGCGTTGCAATTATTATTGTTTTCAAAGGTGAAAATGAGTACAATGCGGCCTGGCTGATTTTGTTGGCTGCATTCTTTGATTTTCTTGATGGTTTGGTTGCAAGGTTATTAAATGCCAAATCAGAATTCGGAAAACAGCTTGACTCGCTTGCAGATATGGTAAGTTTTGGAGTAGCTCCGTCAATTATTCTTTTCAACTGGTTGTATCTTGTGTTGATCGACTTATCAGTATCCAGTACATTCGAGTTAATAAATGCAAATGTTGCACAAAGCCTGATTTTAATGTGTTCGTTGCTTTTTGCCTTGGCAGCTGCAATCAGACTTGCCAGATTCAATATAGCTCAGAATGAAAGCAAGGTATTCAATGGACTACCCACTCCTGCAGCCGCTTTGATTATTGTTTCTCTCTGGTTAATTCTTGGAGACACGGAAATTAGAGCTGTTAAAAACCTTATGTTGAATATTTACTTTGTATTTGCTGTTCTTTTGCTGCTTATGGTACTGATGTTGTCGAATATAAAAATGCTATCTTTAAAATTTAAAAGCGTATCATTAACGAAGAATATATTTCAGTATATTTTATTGATTGCTGGCTTGCTCTTAATCATTCAATTCGGAGTCACAGGTATTCTGTTTTCCTTAGTATTCTATATTCTCTTATCATTGATTTCAAATCTTATCATAAAGACTAATAATTAATAGTAATAAAGTTGATTTTAAAACAAACTCCTGCCAATGAAATTTCTCAACTGAACAAGTGGCAGGATTTTTTGTCTATTGCAGTAACCTTAACCAAATGCAAGTGTGTTGATATATTATGCAATAACCGGATGGCATTTACCGGGTTGACTTAAGATCTGTAACGTATAGCTAATTCTTTTTATTATGAATTTATATACCATAGTATTAATCGGGCTATTCATTCCATGTTATCTTACCGGCCAGGTTATAGAACCGAACAAGATTGATCTGGAAATTGGCATAGTAGAAAAATTGGATTCCTATATACCGTTAGGTATTACTTTGATCTCTGAAAACGGAGATACTCTCTCTACTGGAGATCTCTTGGGAAAACCCACTATTCTCACCCTGGTCTATTACCGTTGTCCGGGCATTTGTACACCTCTTATGGACGGGCTTGCCGATGTAGTTAAGAAAACCGATCTGGAAGTGGGGAAAGACTTCCAGATCCTTACTGTTAGTTTTAATCCAAGGGAAGGAACATCCTTGGCAAAAAGAAAAAAAAAACAATTACATGAATGTTCTGGAGCTTGAAGAGATTAAAGAAGGATGGATATTCTTTACTGCTGACAGTACAAATATTGCACGGCTCACCGAGAGTGTAGGATTTAAATATAAGCGTACTGGCAATGATTACATTCACGCAGGCACTTTAATTTTCCTCAGCAGCGACGGAAAGATAACCCGCTATCTCAACGGAACACGATTTTTACCATTTGAATTTAAGATGGCACTGATTGAAACTTCAAAAGGGAAATCGGGCCCTACCATAAATAAAGTACTTCAATATTGCTACAGTTATGATCCTGAAGGCCAGCAATATGTTTTAAATATTACCCGGGTAGCAGGGGTGTTCATAACCTTCATTCTTTTAATTATTTTTGTCTCACTAGTAGTACGATCATTTAAAAAGAAGCGTATAGATTCATTCAAACAATTTTCAAAACATGAGCAGTAACAATTTACCAGAACCCAGCTATCTTGAATACAAAGGGCGCTTTAAAGGGCTGTTTGCATGGATTTTCTCTACCGATCATAAACGCATTGGATTGCTTTATCTCTATTCTATAATGACATTTTTCATTGTTGGGGCAATTCTCGGATTACTTATGAAATTTGAATTAATTGCTCCCGGAAAAACGATTATGGATGCCAAAACCTATAATGGCATTTTTACACTTCATGGCATTACCATGATTTTTCTTATAGTGATACCCGGTTTGCCAGCTGTTTTTGGTAATTTTTTTCTTCCGATACTTATTGGAGCAAAAGATGTGGCCTTCCCCCGGCTGAATCTTTTATCATGGTGGATATATATTTTTGGTGCGGTTGTGGCTCTAAGTTCTCAGTTTTTAGGTGATGGTCCTCCCGATACAGGGTGGACATTTTATGCTCCATACAGTTTTAAAACAACCACCAATATGCTTCCTGCAGTAATGGGAGCCTTTATTTTAGGGTTTTCTTCCATTCTCACAGGTCTGAATTTTATCGTTACTATCCACCGTATGCGTGCACCTGGAATGACCTGGCTTAAAATGCCCCTATTTCCCTGGACACTTTATGGTACTGCCTGGATACAATTGTTGGCAACGCCAATTGTTGGGATAACATTGCTTATGATTGTTGCCGAGCGCACCCTCCAGATTGGTTTTTTTGATCCCGCTCTCGGGGGAGACCCTGTATTGTATCAGCATTTGTTCTGGATCTATTCACATCCGGCAGTATATATTATGATCCTGCCTGCGATGGGTGTGATTTCAGAAATACTGCCCACTTTTGCGCGAAAGCCAATCTTTGGTTACAAGGCCATTGTTGTATCAACCATACTGATTGCATTTATTGGCTATTTTGTATGGGGTCACCATATGTTTACAGCCGGGATGAGTGGTACAGCCCAGTTTGCATTTTCCTTCCTCACATTCCTTGTTGCAATTCCAAGCGCAATAAAAGTTTTCAACTGGATATCCACGCTTTATAAAGGATCGATTCAACTCAGGACTCCTTTCTACTGGGCTGCTTCATTTATCTTTGTTTTCATGATAGGGGGATTAACAGGACTTGTACTTGGATCAGTAGCCACAAACGTACATGTTCACGATACTGCCTTTGTGGTAGCACATTTTCATTTTATTGTATTCGGTGGTGTTGGTTTTGCCTTTCTTGCTGCTTTGCATTACTGGTTTCCCAAGATATATGGAAGGACCTTCGATGAGGGAATGGCCAATACAGGATGGGTGATATTTTTTATCGGTTTTCTTTTCCTTTACTTTCCTATGTTTATTTTGGGACTAAAAGGTATGCCACGAAGGTATTTTGATTATGTTCAGGATTTTCATGGGTTGAATATTGTTTCTTCAATGGGAGCCGTTTTGATGATTTTCGGATTTTTTCTTTTATTTATTAATCTGGTCAGATCAGCCCGGTTTGGAAAACCTGCATCAAAAAATCCCTGGGGAGGACCGACCCTTGAATGGCAGATTGCCAGTCCTCCAACAGTTGAAAATTTCGATAAGATACCTAAAATTACCAAAGGTCCTTATGACTTTACAAATGTTAAACCCGATTAAATCCTATTGAATAATGTCTTCTGCAGTACACCGTGATGATATAGGTTCGAAAATTGGCATGTGGCTCTTTATTTTTACTGAGTTGCTTTTTTTTGGAGGCTTGTTTATTGTTTATAGCGTATACCGTTTTAAAAATCCGGTTGCATTTCATTTGGCTGCTGAAGAACTTGATGTAATGATCGGCACGGTGAATACGGTTATACTTCTTATAAGCAGTATGACTGTTGCAATGAGTATTACTGCAGTTCAACTTGGAGAAAGAAAGCGTGCCATCCTTTTATTAAGCATTACTGTTATTCTTGCCCTGGTATTTTTGGTCAATAAATATTTTGAATGGAGTAGTAAGATCGGACATGGTATTTATCCTGGTTCTGAGACGTTAATTGAACTTGGAACTGGAGAAGTGCTGTTCTTTGGCCTGTATTTTTCAATGACGGGATTACACGCTTTACACCTATTGATCGGCGTTACAATTCTGATTGTTATGCTGGCTAAAGTAATAAATAGCTCTGTGAATACCGGATACTTTGTTCAACTTGAAAATTCGGGTTTGTACTGGCACCTTGTGGATCTTATCTGGATATTCTTGTTCCCACTGTTTTATTTAATTTCATAATGAACTGATTATGAATAATAATTCTCAGCATCATATCGTAAAATACAAAACGTACTTTTTTGTACTATTGGCACTGCTTATTTTTACTTCCTTTTCGGTAGCTATTACAAGGATTGATCTTGGAAGATTGGCTATAGTTAGTGCATTGTTGCTTGCTTCAGTCAAATCATCATTGGTTCTCTGGTATTTTATGCATCTGAAATACGAGAACAGGGTATTACGATTGATGGTAGCACTTGTATTGTTTGTTTTTGTGGTAGTCATGATAATCACATTTTTTGATTATAGTTTTCAATAGGCTGACATATTGTTGTAATATCATAATGAAAGAATAAAATATGTTTTCATCGAATTTATCTAATCTTTCCGAGGGAGTTGATAAAGCTTTTATTATTATCCTAAGCATAAGCTTTTTCTTTTTAATTGGATTAACCGCTGTTCTTATTTATTTTATTTTTCGTTACCGCGAAAGTAAAAACCCTGTTGCATCACAAATCCATGGAAACAACACCCTTGAAATTATCTGGACCGTCATTCCTTTGGTGCTGGTTTTAGCCATGTTCTATTTTGGATGGATAGGTTGGAAACCTATGGAGTCGACGCCACCTGATGATGCTATACATATTAAAACGACTGCCCGTATGTGGAGATGGTTGTTCAGATATGAAGACGGACGGCAGTCAGATACTTTGGTTATTCCGGCCGGTAAACCGATAGCTCTTGATATGAATGCCCTTGATGTTATACATAGCATATATATTCCTGCTTTCAGGATGAAAAAGGACATTGTACCCGGAACACCTCGTACGGCATGGTTCATTGCCAATTCACCAGGCACTTACGATCTGTTTTGCACTGAGTATTGTGGACTGGAGCACTCAACGATGATTACCACAGTGATAGTACTTACACAGGATGAATATGATAATTGGTACGTTGATAACACCTCAGTTTCGGCGGATGTTGCAGAGGAAACTTCTAGTTCTGCTTCCATTGGCAAACAGATCGTACAACAATTAGGATGCAATGCCTGTCACTCAGCAGACGGAACAAAAATTGTCGGCCCCTCTTATTTAGGGTTGTATAGCAGGAAAGAATTAGTTGTTATTGATGGCGAAGAACAGGAAATTACAGTTGATGATGACTATCTCAGAAGATCGATTATTGAGCCAAACATTGAAATTGTTGAAGGGTATAACAAAGGATTGATGTTGAGTTATAAAGATCAGGTTACAGATGAAGAGATTAACCTGATTATTGAGTATATCAAATCTGTAAGATAATACTCCTGTGCAGAAGCATTTTATTAAAGATCTGAGAGTATCTGAAACAGATCTTTCAAATCGTATTATTCCCTTATATAGTTTAGGATTGAGACGAGTAGTTTTTTTCGGCCTTCTTGTCTAAAATTATTTCAGCAATATATTGCTTTTATTAAAAAAACATCTACCTTTGCAAGCCGATTTTTATAGAGTATAGTATTAAAAACGTTTGTATGCCAACTATACAGCAGTTAGTTAGAAAAGGAAGAAAAAAAATTGAAGACAAGAGTAAAGCTCCTGCATTAGATTCTTGTCCGCAACGTCGTGGAATATGTGTTCGTGTGTATACAACCACGCCAAAGAAACCGAATTCTGCGATGCGTAAGGTGGCCAGAGTAAGATTGACGAATCAGAAAGAGGTAAACGCATATATACCTGGCGAAGGACATAATCTGCAGGAACACTCAGTAGTGTTGATTCGTGGTGGAAGGGTAAAGGATCTTCCAGGTGTACGATACCACCTTATTCGTGGAGCATTAGATACTGCCGGTGTAGATGGCAGAACACAGAGACGTTCTAAATATGGAACGAAAAGACCAAAATAATAATCCATCGTGCAAGAGACTAAGTGAATAATGAGAAAAACAAAACCAAAAAAAAGGATATTATTACCGGATCCAAAGTTTAACGATACAATGGTTACCAGGTTTATCAACAATATGATGTTGAATGGAAAGAAGAGTGTGGCATATAAGATATTCTATGATGCACTTGAAATTGTTGAAGAAAAAGGTAAGGATATCGAAGCTTCTGCTCTTGACATTTGGAAAAAAGCAATAGAAAATATAACACCTCAGGTAGAAGTAAAAAGTCGCAGGGTGGGAGGAGCAACTTTTCAGGTACCTACTGAAATTCGACCTGACAGAAAGATATCTATTAGCATGAAAAATTTGATCTTCTTCGCTAAGAAGCGTGGGGGACAATCTATGAGTGAAAGACTGGCAGCCGAAATACTTGCTTCATATAACGAAGAAGGAGGCGCATTTAAGAAAAAAGAAGATACTCACAGGATGGCTGAGGCAAATAAAGCTTTTGCACATTTCAGATTTTAGTGAGGTTTTTTGACATGAGGGATATTAAATATAGTTGCTAGCTGATAATTAGTATTTTAAATGAATTCGAGCCTACAATATACGAGGAATATAGGCATAATGGCACACATCGATGCCGGTAAGACTACCACCACCGAGAGAATCCTCTTTTATACCGGGATAACTCATCGTATTGGTGAGGTTCATGATGGTGCCGCTACAATGGATTGGATGGTTCAGGAACAGGAAAGAGGGATTACCATTACTTCAGCCTCTACTACATGTTTTTGGCAATACAACAATCAGGAATACAAAATCAACATAATAGATACACCTGGTCATGTCGATTTTACTGTTGAAGTTGAACGTTCATTACGTGTGCTCGATGGTGTTATTGCAATATTCTGCGCCGTTGGGGGTGTAGAACCACAATCAGAAACCGTTTGGAGGCAGGCCGATAAATACAATGTTCCCCGCATTGCATTTGTTAACAAAATGGATAGGAAAGGTGCTGATTTTTTTGGTGTGGTAAATCAAATACAAGAGAAGTTTGGAGCCCGTCCGGTTCCAATGCAATTGCCTATAGGTTCTGAGGATAATTTTAAAGGCATTGTCGATCTAATTGAAAGAAGGGCCATTGTATGGAAAGAGGACGAGACCTATGGAGTAAAATATGATTATATTGATATTCCTGAGGAGATGGTTGACACTGTGGAGGAATGGAGGGAAAAATTAATTGAAGCGGTTTGTGAGACCGATGATGATTTGTTTGAGCGATTTTTTGAAGATCGTGAATCAATAACAATTGAAGAATTCATGGCAGTTACTCGCAAGGCCGTAATAAATCGTACCATTGTTCCTGTGATGTGTGGATCTGCATTCAAGAATAAAGGAATACAACGGTTGCTTGATGCAATTGCCGCCTTGCTTCCAAGTCCTCTCGATATTGGAGCCGTGAAAGGTATCAATCCCAAGAATGAAGAGGAAATTTCACGTGAGCCCGAACCCGATCAACCACTAGCAGCTCTGGTATTTAAAATTGCTACTGATCCATTTGTAGGGCGACTTGTATTTATCAGGGTATATTCGGGAACACTCAAGGCGGGTGATGTGGTATTTAACCCGCGAACACGAAAGAAAGAGAGGATTAACCGCTTATACCAGATGCATGCCAACAAGCAGAATCCGAAAGAAAAAATAGAAGCCGGTGACATTTGTGCAGGAGTAGGCTTTAAAGATCTCATTACAGGAGATACCTTGTGCAATGTTAAATTCCAGATATCTCTGGAATCGATGACTTTTCCTGAACCTGTTATTGGCATAGCAATTGAACCCAAAACTCAGGCCGACATTGATAAGCTCTCAGGCGCATTGAATAAACTGGCTGAAGAAGATCCAACTTTTAAGGTTACAGTTGATAACGACTCCGGACAGACAGTTATTTCGGGAATGGGGGAACTTCATCTTGAAATACTGATTGACAGGATGAAAAGGGAGCTTAGTATCGATTGCAACGTGGGCACACCACAGGTTTCTTATAAGGAATCAATCACAACGGTGGTAGAACACCGCGAAATATTTAAAAAACAAACAGGCGGTAAAGGGAAGTTTGCAGATATATCAGTTGTGTTCTCTCCCGCTGATAAAGATTATAAAGGACTGCAATTTGTTAATGAGATCAAAAGTGGAAATATTCCAAGGGAGTTTATTCCGTCTGTTGAAAAAGGTTTTAAGGAGGCCATGCGTAATGGGGTTCTGGCCGGATATCCTATGGATAATCTGAAGGTTGTGCTTAAAGATGGTTCTTATCACCGGGTTGATTCAGATTCCCTGTCGTTTGAAATTTGTGCCAAGCAAGCTTTGAGAAATGGTTTAAAGAAAGCCAAATCAATTCTTCTGGAACCTATCATGTCTGCCGAAGTAGTAACACCTGAAGAATATATGGGAGATGTTATTACTGATTTCAATCGACGAAGGGGACAGGTCGAGGGCATGGAAACAAAAGCAGGAGCACGAGTCATTAAGGCAAAGGTTCCTCTTGCTGAGAAATTCGGATATGTAACTGTACTAAGAACATTAACTTCAGGGCGTGCTACATCAACAATGGAGTTTTCTCATTACGAAGAAGTACCTGAAAATATTGCGACAGAAATAATTGAAAAAATAAAAGGATTAAAAGCCTCTGTATAAATCATAGAAGATAATAATGAGTCAGAAAATTAGAATAAAGCTAAAATCATACGATCATAACCTGGTTGACAAGTCTGCCGAAAAGATCGTAAAGACAGTTAAATCAACTGGTGCTGTGGTTAGCGGACCAATACCTCTGCCAACTCATAAGAGAGTATTTACTGTACTTCGATCACCATTTGTAAATAAAAAATCAAGAGAGCAGTTTCAACTGTCATCTTTCAAGCGTTTGCTTGACATATATAGTTCGACGCCCAAGACTATAGATGCACTAATGAAGCTTGAACTGCCGAGTGGGGTAGAAGTTGAGATTAAAGTTTAAAAGCTTAAAATAAGAAGCAATGCCGGGATTAATAGGAAAAAAAGTAGGTATGACTTCCGTTTTCGATGAGAGCGGCAATAATATACCATGCACGGTTCTGGAAGTAGGACCTTGTGTTGTTACCCAGATCAAACGCAAAGAAACCGATGGTTATAATGCTGTACAATTAGCCTATGATGAGAAAAAGGAAAAGAATACATCTAAGGCCATGCTTGGTCATTTTAAGAAAGCAAACACAACACCTAAAAAGAAGGTTATCGAATTAAAAGGGTTTGTTAAGGATTGGAAACCTGGTGATGTAATAACTGTTGACTATTTCCATGATGATGTTTGGCTTGATGTAAAAGCCGATTCAAAAGGTAAAGGCTTTCAGGGAGTAGTGAAAAGACATGGTTTTAGAGGAGTTAATGACGCAACTCACGGCCAGCATAACCGTAGTCGGGCACCAGGTTCATTGGGAGCATCATCTTATCCATCCAGAGTTTTTAAAGGAATGAGGATGGCAGGTCGTCAGGGAGGTAAAACAGTAAAAACCATTAACCTTCGAGTGGTTAAAATCGTTCCGGAGCAAAATTTATTGATGCTCAAAGGATCTGTGCCTGGATCAAATGGTTCTTATGTAATAATTGAAAAATAATGGAAGTAGCTGTATTAAGTATTGCAGGTGAAGATACCGGCAAAAAAGTCAAACTGAAAAAATCGATTTTTGGTGTGGAACCCAATGATCATGCTATTTACCTCGATGTAAAACAGTTCATGGCTAATAACAGGCAAGGAACTCATAAAACAAAAGAGAGAAGTGAAATACGTGGCAGTACACGCAAAATCAAAAGACAAAAAGGGACAGGTACTGCTCGTGCAGGAAGTATCAAATCTCCTATTTTCAGAGGCGGAGGCAGAACTTTTGGTCCACTACCACGCGACCATAGCTTTAAGCTTAATAAAAAAGTCAAGCAACTTGCACGAAAATCAGCACTTAGCTATAAAGCCAAATCACAAGCAATTGTGGTTGTTGAAGATTTTAAACTTGAAGCACCAAAAACAAAAGAATATCTCAAATTTCTTAACAACTTGAAAATAAGCGAGAAAAAATCGCTTGTGGTGCTTAACGAACCAAATAAAAATATGTATTTGTCGTCTCGAAATCTACAAGGATCAAAAGTCTTAACAGTTTCTGAGTTAAGCACTTATGAAATTATGAATGCATCAAATCTTATATTCGTTGAAAGTTCCTTAAATTCCTTGCAAAAAGATGACAAATAGAAATATGTGGATGTAATGGATATTTTATTAAAGCCCATAGTAACTGAAAAAATGACTGCCCAGGGAGAAGAGATGAACCGATTTGGGTTTGTTGTCAGCAAAAAGGCCAACAAGATTCAGATCAAGCAGGCAGTTGAAGAGATGTATGGTGTAAATGTAGTATCAGTTAATACTATGATTTACGCTGGCAAAAGCAAATCGCGCTATACGCGTACCGGCATAATCAAAGGACGCAGTAAATCTTTTAAAAAAGCGATTGTAACATTAGCAGAAGGCGATACGATTGATTTTTATAGCAATATCTAATCAATATGGCAATTAGAAAATTAAAACCTGTAACACCAGGTCAGAGACATAAGATAGTAAGTAATTTTGATGAGA
The DNA here is from genome assembly GCA_030626465.1 of Bacteroidales bacterium. Lineage (GTDB taxonomy): Bacteria > Bacteroidota > Bacteroidia > Bacteroidales > UBA10428 > UBA10428. Next base: position 3,422 of record DAOUOU010000029.1, on the reverse strand, counting down.
TTACTAAATCATCTCCTGAAAAGTCATTATTAAAACCACTTAAAAAAACGGGTGGGAGAAATAGCTCAGGTAAGATGACCATGCGTTATATGGGAGGAGGACATAAAAAAAGATACAGAGTTATTGATTTCACAAGAGACAAAGATGGTACAGAAGCTATTGTGCATTCCATCGAATACGACCCGAATCGCACTGCAAGGATAGCTTTGCTTATTTACGCCGATGGAGAGAAGAGGTATATTATTGCTCCTAATGGATTAACAGTCGGACAAAAAATACGATCCGGACAGGGGATTGCCCCTGAAGTTGGGAATGCTCTTATCCTTGGGGAGATTCCTCTGGGGACATTGGTTCATAACATAGAGCTTCATCCCGGACAAGGGGGAGTACTTGCCCGAAGTGCCGGATCATATGCACAACTTACTTCACGGGATGGTAAATATGCGATTGTTAAACTTCCTTCAGGTGAATCAAGAATGATTCTTACTACCTGTAAAGCTACTGTTGGTACTGTATCTAATTCTGATCACCAGATCGAACGTTCTGGCAAAGCAGGAAGAAAAAGATGGCTGGGCCGTCGTCCAAGAGTGCGTGGAGTTGCTATGAACCCTGTTGATCATCCAATGGGTGGGGGTGAAGGACGTGCATCAGGAGGTCATCCAAGATCAAGAAAAGGAATACCTGCAAAAGGATACAAAACACGATCCAGGAATAAGGCATCAGATAAGTATATAGTTGAAAAAAGAAAATCAAATAATTAGGAACGTATGAGTCGCTCAATAAAAAAAGGACCCTTTATCGACTATAAACTGGAGAAAAGAATTTCAGATATGAACCAGGCAAATAAAAAACAGGTTCTCAAAACCTGGTCGCGCCGATCCATGATTTCTCCAGATTTTGTAGGGCATACCATTGCTGTTCATAACGGCAACAAGTTTATTCCTGTTTATATCACCGAAAATATGGTTGGTCATAAACTTGGAGAGTTTGCACCTACCAGAATTTTCAGAGGTCATGGTGGTAGGCAAAAGTAATCTTACTCAATCTTTAAGTATTAAAGAAATTTAAAATGGGAGCAAGAAAAAGAAATAGAGCCGAAGAAATAAAAGAGCAAAAGAAAAATACCTATTCAGCAGTATTAAGAAATTGCCCGACATCGCCTCGTAAGATGAGACTTGTTGCAGATATGATCCGTGGTAATGAAGTAAATAATGCACTTGACAAACTTAAGTATAATTCAAAAGAAGCATCAAAAAGGCTTGAAAAGCTGGTGCTTTCAGCTGTAGCAAACTGGCAAACCAAGAATGAGAATGTTCGGCTAGAGGATAGCAAATTAATAGTGAAAGAGATATTTGTTAATCAGTCAAGAACTCTTAAAAGAATTCGACCGGCACCACAAGGCAGAGCATATAGAATTAGAAAAAGATCAAATCATGTTACCGTAATTCTGGGTAATCTGAATGATCAGGTTGAAGAAAAAGTAAATAAAAAAGATAACGTTACTCAAACAAAATAATTTAATGGGACAAAAAGTAAATCCGATTAGCAATAGGTTAGGAATCATTAAAGGTTGGGATTCAAACTGGTATGGCGGGAAAAACTATGCGGATAAGATTGTAGAAGACGAACGTATACGAAATTATCTGAATGCTCGTCTTGCAAAGGCGAGTATCTCCAAAATTGTTATAGAAAGAACACTTAAACTCATTACTGTAACGGTTAATACTGCCAGACCAGGGATAATTATTGGGAAAGGAGGACAAGAAGTTGACAAACTTAAAGAAGAGCTTAAAAAGATTACGAATAAGGAAGTACAGATAAATATTTTTGAAGTAAAAAGGCCTGAATTGGACGCAACAATTGTGGCAAACAATATTGCTCGTCAGGTTGAAGGTCGTATATCCTATCGACGTGCAATCAAAATGGCAATTGCTTCAACAATGAGAATGGGAGCCGAAGGTATAAAGGTTTTGATTTCAGGACGCCTGGGCGGGGCAGAGATGGCTAGATCAGAAATGTATAAAGAAGGAAGGACTCCTCTGCATACTTTACGTTCCAATATTGATTATGCAATAGCTGAAGCACATACAAAGGTTGGGGTAATAGGCATTAAGGTATGGATATGTAAAGGCGAGATATATGGTAAAATTGACCTTTCTCCAAATATTGGAGCCACAAAAGGAGGGGTAAAGCCTAAAGGGAATTTTAAAAAAAGAAGGAGATAAATGATTTTTCTATTAGATAATTTATTGAAAGATGTTACAACCAAAGAAAACTAAATACAGGAAAAGACAAAAAGGACGGATGAAAGGAAATGCACAAAGAGGAAATCAATTGTCTTTTGGATCCTTCGGTATTAAATCATTAGGAACCTCCTGGATTACGGGGCGCCAGATTGAGGCTGCGCGTCAGGCTGTAACCAGACACATGAAGAGGGAAGGACAGATATGGATCAGGATTTTCCCTGACAAGCCCATTACTAAGAAACCAGCTGAGGTACGAATGGGTAAAGGAAAAGGTGCCCCGGAAGGTTTTGTTGTACCGGTTACGCCAGGACGCATCATATTGGAAGCAGAAGGTGTTCCTCTGGAGGTAGCTAAGGAGGCATTACGTCTGGGAGCGCAAAAGCTGCCCATCACAACAAAATTTATTGTGCGTCGTGATTACATCGAAAACTAAAACAGGCATTGAATGAAGGCAACGGAATTACGTGAGCTTACGGTAAAAGAGCTTAAAGAAAGAATAGAAAACGAAAGAAATCTTTTGATAAAGCAGAAGTTGAATCATGCGATATCACCTCTTGATAATCCACTTAGAATAAAGGATACACGAAGAAATATTGCTAGATTATTAACTGTTTTGCAACAGAAAAAATTATCTGAAATAAGTAACGATTAATAGTAATCAATGGAAACCAGGAATCTAAGAAAAGAGCGTACAGGCGTTGTTGTCAGCAACAAAATGGAAAAATCCATTGTAATAGCCGTAAAGAGAAAAGTTAAGCATTCTATTTACGGTAAGTTTGTGAGCAGAACAACTGCATTATCATCAAACCTGATGTATGACCCGTCTGTACGACGTATTTCTTTTTTTGTACGCACGACAATAGCCTTGCTTACTGTACCCTTCTTTATATCTCCTGAAGGCAGGGCACTTTTCACGGTCACCACGACTTTATCGCCTACCGAGGCATATTTCTTACGTGTGCCTCCAAGCACCCTAATACATAGTACTTCTTTGGCTCCACTATTATCGGCTACCGCCATTCTGGATTCTTGTTGTATCATGACTATTTAGCTCTATCAATAATTTCAATTAATCTCCAACATTTGTTTTTACTGAGCGGACGAGTTTCCATAATTTTGACTATATCGCCAATATTACACTCGTTTTTCTCATCATGAGCCATCAGCTTTGTGGTT
>DAOUOU010000230.1 GCA_030626465.1 Bacteroidales bacterium | reverse complement strand
TGTATTTCTTTATGCCCGATATGAACCTGAAAACCGGAGACTCCTGCAATAGTACCTTCGGGAGCCCTTATTTCCGAGGGATAATCGGGGAAAGTAGAGAGGTCGTTACCAACAAAAGCTGCTGTTTCGGAGAATTGATTTCCTGTAAGTTGCATACCATCACCCGAATCACCGGCAAATTTTACAACAACTTCTTCCAGTTCAATGACTTTCTTTTCTTTCTTCGTTTCCATGGAACAACGTGTTGCAGTTCAAATGCAAAACAGACATTTAAATTACTTAATACATTTCCGCAATGTTAGAAAATCTATTAGGAATTATAAACATCTTTTAGCTATTAATAAGGCATACATGACGAATATCATCAAATAAACAGACCTGATATGAGCTTTGTTTCATTTACCTGTGCAAATTACTTCTTATTATTTAAATAATAAATGATAATTGATAGGAAGGAAGAGACTTTTTAGTGTAAAAAATTATTTATCCCTTCGTCCAGAAACTCGATAAAATTTTCCTCATTGGGGCTGTAAGTATAGTATTTATCTGCAGTCAGTATTTTTCCATCAGAATTAACGATGGCATAAAGCGGTAAGGCATTTGACCCGAATTTAGAAATTTGCAGATCATTGAATTTCTTGCCTATTGTGTTTTTTATTTTACCATCAAGAATGGAGGTTACCCAATCCGATTCAGGGAGTTTGGTCCTGTCGTCGGTATATAAAACGGCAATAATAAAATCATTTTGTAACTTTTCTAATACTCTGCTATCCGACCATACTTCAGCATACATTTTTTTGCAATTCTTACAACTGTGCCCGGCAAAATCAAGAAGAACTGGTTTTTGCAGTTCTTTTGCACAAGAAAGTGCTTCGTCATAATCGAAATAACCTTTTAGTCCATGGGGCAGGTGAAGGAAATTTGAATACTTTGGCGATTCAATGCATACATTCCCTTTCATTTCTTTATGCGAGTTCGGCAATTTTACAGTGTTAAAGCTTATTTCTTCTGCAGCAGGCAGAAAAGGTGATATAGTTTTTAATGGTGCACCAAATAATCCGGGAATCAGATAAACAACGAAACTGAAGGAAGCAATCGCAAGCATTAAACGCGGTACCGAGATAAATTTCAATTCACTGTCATGAGAAAATTTGATCATACCTAACAGATAGGCACCGAGAAGGAGAAAAACTACGATTAGGATAGAGATGATGACATTACGTGTTATGAAATGTATACCAAGATTCGTTACGAAAACCAGTGAAAATGCCAGCAGAATAAAAGCAAAGAACACTTTCACTGCGTTTAACCAACCTCCCGATTTAGGAAGATTTTTCATAAATCCAGGAAACATTGCCAGCAATGTAAACGGAAGTGCAAAAGATATTGAGAATCCGAGCATTCCAATTACCGGTCTTACGATCTCACCCTGCATAGCACTTCCCAGAACAACACCAACAATAGGGCCTGTACAGGAGAAACTTATAACAACTGTTGCCAGAGCTATAAAGAAAGGAACAAAAACCCCGCCTTTATCAGCCTGCTGGTCAATTTTATTTGAAAGACTTCCGGGAAGTGTGATCTCAAACATTCCAAAAAATGAAAAGGCAAGAGCAAGAAATATCAGAAAGAATATTACGTTAGGCAGCCAGTGAGATGAAACCAATCTGACCAGATCCACTTTTGACAGGCCAACAACGAAGCCCACCAGAGTATATATAAAGACAATGGATATTCCAAAGAGCAAACCATTGAAAATCGCCTTTGAACGACTTGTATCGCGCATAAAAAAAGAAACAGTAAGAGGGATAATGGGGTATACACATGGTGTAAGAAGAGCACCGAAACCTGCCAGCAAAGCGATAAAAAATAGTCCCATAAGTGATTTTTGAGCATCTCTGTGATTCCCTGTATCTTTTGTTTCAGGTTCTTCTGCCAAAGATCTTTCCCGCAACGGATCATGACTGTTTTCAATTTGAATATCAATGGTATCTAATTTAAATTCAGCAGCTTCGGCGGGTTCTTTTTTTCCCGGGGGTTTTTCTTTGATTGAAGCACTTGCAGAAATATTGTCTGTCAGCTGAAATGAGAAATCCTCTTCTTTTGGGGGAAGACAGCGTGTATCATCGCATACCATAAATTCTAAATAACCTTCGATAGTAACACTCTCATCTGATTGTATACGAACCTGTCGGGTAAAAAATACTTTAGCATCAAATAATTCGACCTCCATTTCGAATGTAGGATCAAATTTTATATCAGGCTTTTGTCCAGGAGTTATAGTATTGATAAACTTAACGGCCGCATTTTCAGTAAAACTAAAGGAAGTGGCAATTGGACCTCCTTCAGGAATATTTAGTCCGTACATATGCCATCCTTTTTCAATTGTGGCCTCAAATTTCAGTTCATGTGTATCTTCTGATAACTGTTTTGAAGAAAAATTCCATCTTACCGGAGTGTAAATTTGTGTAAAATTCGTTTGAAGAATTGCAGTTAATACAATAGTTATCAGTATATATTTTTTCATGTTTACTTTTTATTTTTAAAGGTATAAAAAATCACAAGGATAATATATCTATAAATATAGATATATTAATAGCTATAATTTATGCCAGTTTTGATTCTTTGTCGGGGAATTTTGTATAAGCTTACAATGAGGCTGAAAAGCCTTTGAACAGTTAGTTATATACTTCAGTAATTTATTTTGATTTTCTCAGAGTCGAAAAAACGGTATTCGAGAAAGTCATAAGAACTG
>DAOUOU010000189.1 GCA_030626465.1 Bacteroidales bacterium | reverse complement strand
GTGATTTCCCCTGTCATTGCAATTTTCTCCTTTACTTTGCGCTGTGTAAGTGCAGAAGCAATTGAAGTAGCCATGGTGATTCCGGCTGACGGACCATCTTTGGGGATTGCGCCTTCAGGAATGTGTACATGCAAATTCCAGTTTTCAAAAATCTCAGAAGTAGCATTTAATACATCACTATGCGATTTTAAATATTCCAGTGCTATAACAGCCGACTCTTTCATCACTTCACCCAGGTTCCCTGTTAGGGTAAGTTTTCCTTTACCCTTGCTAATACTGGTTTCAACAAGTAATATTTCTCCACCAACCCTCGTCCAGGCAAGACCTGTTACTACTCCGGCATACTCATTACCCTGATACATATCTTTCTTGTATTTCGGATGTTTAAGAATATTTCTCACCTGGGTCTGGGATAATTTTGGATTGTAACTTTCCTCCAGAGCGACTTTTTTCGCTATTACTCTGCATATTTTGGCAATGGTTTTATCAAGAGCACGAACTCCTGATTCGCGAGTATAATTTTCAATGGTATAGTCAATAGTATTTCTGGGGAAAGATAAGTGTTCTCTTTTAAGTCCGTGGTCATTCAGACAACGAGGTATCAAATGTCTTCGGGCTATTTCAATTTTTTCTTCAACAATGTAACCGCTGACGTCGATAAGTTCCATTCTGTCAACCAGGGCCGGATGAATGGTTGAAGTAGTATTAGCAGTAGCGATAAACATCACCTTCGAAAGATCATATTCCATTTCAAGGTAGTTGTCGTAGAATGCACTATTCTGTTCAGGATCAAGCACTTCAAGTAAGGCAGAAGCCGGATCTCCATGTATATCACGCCCAACTTTATCAATCTCATCAAGTACAAATACAGGATTTGAAGATTTGGCTTTTTTCAAACTTTGAACAATACGGCCCGGCATAGCTCCAATATATGTTTTACGGTGTCCCCGAATTTCAGCTTCATCATGCAAACCTCCCAGCGACATTCTGATATATTTCCTGTTAAGAGCATGAGCTATTGACTTACCCAAAGATGTTTTTCCAACCCCCGGAGGGCCATACAAACACAGTATGGGCGATTTTAAATCTCCCTTAAGCTTAAGAACAGCGAGATGCTCAAGAATCCTGTCTTTAACCTTTTCAAGTCCATAATGATCCCTTTCTAAAATATTTCTTGCTCTTTTCAGGTTAAAATTATCTTTTGTGTAGCTATTCCAGGGCAGATCAAGAAGGGTCTGTAAATAATTAACATGGACAGAATACTCACCTGTGGCAGGATTTAAGCGGCGTAACTTATCCAGTTCTTTTTGGAAAACTTCTTCGACCTCTTTGTTCCATTTCTTTTTAGCTCCTTTTTCACGCAATTCCTCTATTTCCTGTTCAATCGGACTACCTCCAAGTTCATCCTGGATAGTTTTTATTTGCTGATGCAACATAAATTCTCTTTGCTGCTGATCAATATCGAGCTTAACTTTTGACTGAATATCATTCTTAAGTTCAAGCATTTGTACTTCACGTACCAGAAATTCGAGAAGAGCAATTCCACGCTTTTTTAAGTAATCTTTCTCAAGAAGACTTTGCTTATCACTTAATTTAATATCGCTATTTGAGCTGATAAAATTTATCAGGAAGGTTGAACTTTCAATATTTTTAACAGCAAAGGAAGCTTCCGGAGGGATATTGCTGGATAGTTTGATGATCCTCAGAGATAGATCTTTCAGAGAGCCAACGATGGCCTCAAATTCGGTATCCTTCTTTAATGGTTTAATATCATTCAACTGCTTAACCTTAGCAATCAAATATGGTTTATCTTTAATCTGCTCCGCAAGTAGAAATCGTCTCTTACCCTGAATAATTACGGATGTTGTTCCATCGGGCATCTCCAGAATTCTGATTATTTGAGCAACAGTTCCGATTGAATACAGGTCTTTCATTACGGGGGCATCATTGTTAGGGTCTTTCTGTGCTACGGTACCTATGATTTTTGATTTTTTATAAATATCCCTGATGAGTTTCATAGATTGCTTCCTTCCTACTGAAATCGGGATTATTACACCGGGAAAAAGCACAGTATTGCGTAATGGTAATATTGGGAGTGTATCTGGTATATCGCCCTTTAAAAGGCTGTCTTCGTCTTCATCAGTTATCAATGGAATAAAGTCAGTCTCTTCATTTAAAGCACTGGCAATAAAGACATTTTTAAGATCATTTTCGGTACGCTCACTCATAGTACTATAATATCTCCTCTTTCAACTAATTATAACAAGACAAACTGACAGTTGTTTATCTTGATTTTAACCTTCACCTTATATGGCAATCAACGTGCCATAAATTACAATGCATATTATTCTTTACGGTATTTCTTTGTTTGCTCAAAGATATGATTCAAAATCTCAATATCGACCTCGGTAAGTGATATATTTCTTCTTTTCATTACAATTTCAGCAGTTTTCAAAGCTTTATTCGTTTTATATACCATGAAGCCTCCCGAACCTCCCCAGGAGTATGAAGGTACAAAATTACGCGGAAAACCCGGCCCAAAAATATTAGCACTTACACCCACAACTGTACCGGTATTAAACATTGTACTTATCCCACATTTGGAATGATCTCCCATAATCAGGCCACAAAACTGGAAGCCCGTATCAATAAAACCACTTTTAATATAATTCCATAATTTCACTGGTACATAATTATTTTTCAGGTTCGAATTATTTGTATCAGCACCCAGATTACACCACTCACCAATAACAGAATTTCCCAGAAACCCGTCATGCGCTTTATTTGAATAACTGAAAAAGACAGAATTATTGACCTCACCACCCACTTTGCAATATGGTCCGATGCTAGTGGCTCCGTATATTTTCGCCCCCATCTTTAGTGTTGAATGCCGGCAAAGTGCAAATGGTCCCCTGATTAGTGAACCTTCCATCACTTCGGCATCACTGCCAATATAAACAGGCCCGGTAAAAGTGTTGATGGTTGCACATTCAACTTTGGCTCCTTCTTCGATGAAAAGATGACCTTCACCTAATACCCTGTTGGTATTGCTTATTGGTTGTGACTTTCTTCCTGCTGTAATATGCAAATAATCCTCTCTGAGAACCGTGTCATTCAAAGTAAAAATATCCCATGGATTACGAATACATAAAAAAGTACCGGGGTATTCAATTGTTTTTTTTGAATTATCTTTTAATAAATTCGCGGGTATTGGTTCCGAGGCACGATATGCTAAAACAAAATCATTGTGTTGAAGAACTTCTCCGGGATTTAAAGAGATTATCCTCTCAATCAGTTTCCGGTCAGGGATGAGGCAGGAATTAACAAACAAATTATCTTTGTTCAGATTCATTGGAAATTTCTTACTCAGATAATCCACTGTATGATAGGAACAAGACACAACCCCAAGAGACTCCCATTTTTCTTTTATGGTGGTAATTCCAACACGAAAATCCACAACAGGTCTGGTAAAGGTAAGTGGTAAAAGATTTTCCCTGTTATGGTCGTCAAAAAATATGAAATTGTTTTGAATAGTCATGGTATCTGGTGTTTGGCAGTATTAAAAAAGCTCCGAATTTTCCTATGAAAATAGCAGAGCTTTTAAAATCTTCAAAAGATAATTATAAACTATTTGGCTTTCTTGTCCAGATGTTTCTTGTATTTGCTGTAATACTTATCAACACGTCCGGCTGTATCAACAAACTTCATCTTACCTGTATAGAAAGGATGCGATGTATTTGAGATTTCGAGTTTTATCAGAGGGTATTCCTTGCCATCTTCCAGCTTTACCGTCTCTTTCGTAGATGCAGTTGAACGTGTTACAAAAGTAAGACCGTTTGACATATCTCTAAATGCTACCAGCCTGTAATTCTTTGGATGTATGTCTTTTTTCATTGCCTGCTCTTTTTTCAGATTTCCTGCTCCAATTATTGGGTTTGCAAAAGTACATAAAAATTTTTTATTCTAAAAAACTGAGTGCAAAATATTTAGTTGTACATTTTGCCTTCAAATTCATTGGCAAATCTCTTAAAAGGTGCATCCGGATCAAAGAGGTATAGATAGGTCACATGTTTTTTTGCAAGCTCAGCTCCGATCTTATCGTATATGCTCATCATTCTTGGATTATAGTCACCTACCCATGACAATTCTATTTCAGTATGTTTTGGCCTTTTTTTAAGAACCTTGACAAATTGATAAAACAGTGCTGCAGCGATTCCGGAATTCTGATATTCAGGTAAAATCCCAAAAATAAAAACTCTTGTCCTTGTAATGGCTCTTTTTCTATAATAGAAAAACTTCAGTTTGTTCAACAGGTTGAGTTTACCATTTTTCAACTTTTTCAGAATTTGATTGATATCCGGAAAGGTAACTATCAATCCGGCCGGTTTTCCTTTGTAATAAGCAAACCATATAAATTCTTCTTCAATCACCATGCGAGCTTCCTCGATAAGTCTTTTTATTTCTTTATGCCTGAGAGGTGTATAACTATCATGAAAAACCGACCAGATTTTATTATAGGTATAAACAAAATCGTCTATGTACTTTTCTATATTACTATATGTAAAGTGCTCAAAGCTATAACCAGGGCGACTTTCAGCATATTTAGCAAATTTTACAAGATGTCCAGGAATATTTTCTGTCAGGTCTTTATGAAATGATAATTGTTCAAAATAGTTCCGAAAACCATAATTCTCAAATAACTCACTGTAATAAGGATAATTATAGGGTAAATAGTATCCTTGTTGCATAAAACCTTTAATTAGTACACCCTGATAGTTGTAATTCTCTCCAAAGTTGATTGGCGCCTGCATTGCTTTCATACCCTTTGAGATAAGCCATTCTTTTGCTGCGTTAAACAAAAGATTTGCAGCTTCCTGGCTGTTGATGCATTCAAAAAATCCTGCACCACCGGTAGTGTATTCATAGAGGTTTGCTTTTTTATAATCAACAAACGCCGCAATACGTCCAATCAGCTTACCTTCAATACTTTTTAATATCCATCGTGTAGCTTCTCCGTTTTGATAACAACTATTCGATTCCGGATTAAAAATGTTATCAATCTCCACATCAAGTGGACATACCCAGTTCTTATCATCCCTATATAAGACCTTAGGTACTTGCAGAAATTCCTTCGCATGAATTTTATATTTAACTTCTGTTAAAT
>DAOUOU010000200.1 GCA_030626465.1 Bacteroidales bacterium | reverse complement strand
GTGATTTCCCCTGTCATTGCAATTTTCTCCTTTACTTTGCGCTGTGTAAGTGCAGAAGCAATTGAAGTAGCCATGGTGATTCCGGCTGACGGACCATCTTTGGGGATTGCGCCTTCAGGGTGATATTCGACATCAGTATATTTCGGGTTATCATAGCTGTGATTTTTATTTTGATAGGTGTAAAAATTCTTATAGGGAAACCTTTTTTTCATTCTGAAGGAGATGACAATCATGTCATTTTTAGGGAAAGGACCTACAAATCAATGCCTGTTCATAATAGCGAATACAATACTGTTTTCGGTAAAACTGTTTACGACTTCAGAAATATGGATTCCTTGTCTTCGAGCAATACAAAAGTTAAGTACAATACGGTTTTCGGAAGCACAAAGATTATATTGCCACCCGATTTACCTGTACATATAAAGGCTGACGCGTTTTTTGCTGCAGCAAGGTTACCAAGTGGGAACACTGTTGCTTTTGGAAGTGCCAATTATAACTCTGAGAGCAGTGATACTTCGACATCAAGACTAAATATAGTAGCCAGTGTTGTTTTTGGGGAACTCGATATTCAGCAATGATTCAGTAAGAGAAAACCTTCCTTGCTTTAAGAGTAGAATCCGGAATTTTCAATGGTTATAAAAGAACGTGTAATACTGTGGGATTGGAACGGCACATTATTGGACGACACCAAGGTATGTCTGACAACTATGAACAGTATGCTCAGGAAACGAAACATACCAACGATTAATCTCAAAAGATATAAAGAAGTTTTTAGTTTCCCTGTTGTGGAATATTATCAGAAAATAGGATTTGATTTTAAAATTGAAAGTTTTGAAAACTTATCCATCGAGTTTATAAATGCCTATACAAGTGATCTGCATTCTGCTCCTCTTGTTCCTCATACCGAGCAAGTATTGAAAGTTTTTTCCAGGCTGGGAAAAGAAAATGTAATCATCTCAGCAATGAAGCAGGATAGATTGACTCTATCTGTGATGGAAAAAGGTCTTAATGAATATTTTAAAGATATTTTAGGTATCAGGGATATATATGCAGCAAGCAAAATCTCACTGGCGCTGGAATATGTTAAGAATAGAGGTTTGAATGCTTCGGAAATTGTATTAATTGGAGATACTGATCATGATTTTGAAGTTTCTTCAGAAATAGGCTGCAAATGTATTCTGATCGCTGACGGGCACCAGTCGAAGGAACGTTTGCGGGCGACAGGAGCTTATGTTATACTTACATTAACCGAACTTTTGCCTTCCATTCTTCCGAAAAGTTTATAAATTTAGGAGGAACAAGTTCCCGATTGCATGTCAAAATCACTTATAAACAAAAAAGCAAATTTCGGAACGTTTGAGGTTTTTGTTACTTCCATTTCAACAATACTTGGAGCAATTCTTTTTCTTAAGTTTGGCTGGGCAGTGGGGAATCATGGTTTTATTACCGTAGTTGGAATCATCCTGATTGGTCATCTTGTTACTATACCTACAGCTATTGCTGTTGCTGAAATAGCCACCAACCAGAAAGTTCTCGGCGGCGGTGCATACTACATTATCTCCCGGTCTTTTGGTTTGAACATAGGAGCAGACGATATACTCCCGAATAAATTTCTAAATTGCTATTTTTCCAGAGGCAAACCTGTTTCAAATGATCCATGGAATGCCAACCTGATGATCAAAGAAATACCAAGCAATTGATATCCCAAAAATCAGTTGATGCTGATCTTACTATTGTAGGTTTCCGTCATGAACTTGTAAAAGCAAAAGGCATTGACACATTCACCGGGCTAGATGATATTGGGAATATTTTATTTGTCAGTTCACAAAAAGAAAAAGAAATTAGCTAGAGTCATTTGATCTGCCTTTTTATCTTTGTAATTAAATTGCCAAATAGCATAAGAAAAGAACATGAACGTAGTGAATAAAATTTTAAACGTAAAATTTACACAAACAGGCATTTCTTTCTGCCATCCTTTATGGTATACAAGCCGGCTGGTTAAAGGGCAGTCAGGGCTAAAATTTTCATGTAAGCAGGCAAAGCCCTGCTCCTGAATGTGCAAAAATTTTTAAACAGATGAAAATAGCCTTATTCCCGGGTTCATTCGATCCTTTCACCATTGGCCACGAGTCGGTTGTGAGAAGGGCATTATCTTTGTTCGATAAAATAATTATTGCCATTGGTTACAATACAAATAAAATGGGATATTTTCCTCTTGAACAAAGGGTTCAGTGGATAAAAAATGTTTTTGAAGGAGATGAAAAAATAGAAGTGGAGGTTTTTGAAAGTTTAACAGTTGATCTTTGCGTAAAGAAAAAGGCACAGTTTATATTGCGCGGTTTAAGGACTTCTGCAGATTTTGAATACGAAAGAGCTATCGGGCAAATGAATCGCTCAATGCATGCCGAAATTGAAACAGTGTTTTTCCTTACTCTACCGGAACATACTCATGTTACTTCAACCATTGTACGTGATATTATCAGGTATGGAGGGGATGCATCTATCTTCCTTCCGGATAAAATGAAAATTTCACAATAATCCTTACTAATCTATATGAAGAAGTATTTAATTTTCATTTTGCTTGGCTTTGTTATTTCATGCTCATACGCACAAACCAAAGTCAGAATCTATGGAAACGATACGAGTTATGTTGGCGTAAAAATCGAGTTTCTGAAATTTTCAGATCAGATCACAAATACAGAATTATTGGTGGGAGAGTGTATTGTTGGTGATAATGGCGCTTTCAATATTAAATTTCAGATAGATGAACCCACTCTTATATTTGCATACATAGGTATCTATAAGGTGCATCTTTATGTCAATAAGGAGAGTTCGTATCAGATCCTGCTTCCCCAGAGACAGGACAAAGAACTTAAAGACTTGCTGAATCCTTATTTTTCCCCGGTCATTGTTCATCTTGGCACCGATGTATTTAAAGAGGAAGAATTAAATGTTCAAATAAGAATGTTTAACGATGCATTCCTTCCTTATTACAACAAACATATCATGGCAATAAGAGAAAAAAGTGATTTCTCAGAACTTGATAAAGATATTTCCCGGATGGAAAAACCCTTCTCATCTTCTACGGATGAATTCTTTACTAATTATCGTAAATATCGTTACGGATTGCTTAGACATTTGGCTTACCAGCAGAAATCTAAAAGTATTTCTGATGAATATTTTAAAGACCAACCTGTCTTATTAAATAATCCAGCTTATATGGAACTTTTTAACAGGGTCTACAACAAATACTTTCATCATTTCTCGCGTACAAGTGAAGGAAGAGAACTGGCGAATTTTGTCTCAACAGAGCAACTGGATGATCTTCGCAAATTACTGGCTGCTGACAAGGTTCTGGGAAAAGGTGAATTGCTGGATATGGTAATATTAAAAGGCATTCACGATGAGTTTTATGATGACAATTATTCACGTAATGCTCTTCTTGAAATTCTGAATACTTTTATTATTGAGAATAAAAATCCTGGGCTGACAGGGATTGCTAAATCGATCAGAGACAAGACCACAAAATTACTTACCGGTTTTGCTCCGCCTGAATTTCAGCTATACGACCGTGACAGTAATTTAGTGAGTCTTAAGAGTTTCGAAGGTAAATATGTATACCTGAATTTTTGTAGTTGTTTTAGTTATACATGCCTGAATGAATTTAAATTTCTGAGCATGCTATTTGAGAAGTACAAGGATCGTCTGGAAATTGTTACTATTATTGTAGATAATGATAAAGATGTTATAAACAGTTTCCTGGAGCGTAGTAATTATAAGTGGATATTTCTTCATTACGGAAATCAATCCTCAGTTATCAAAGATTATGATATCAGGGGATTTCCCATTTACTATCTGATCGATCCTTATGGAAAGCTTGCAATTGCTCCTGCGCCTTCACCAGGTGAGAAATTTGAGGCAAGATTTTTAAAATTATTGAGGGCAAAGGGGGAGTTGTAATCAGAACTGAAAATATATAAAAGGTTGTAAACCTGCTGAAACAGACTGGTAGATCACAAAGATCACTACCACAGCAATGCCCAATTTCTGGTATAGAGGACGGTCGATAAACCAGTTGCGGTATTTAACTTTAACTGATTCTGGCAACCAGTGAACAACAAGACCAAAGGCCATCATAATTAACACTTTCCAATAACTTACTATCATAGATGGTACCAAGGGCCATGCGAAATTTGATGATACCTGTGTTAACAATTCGTATGTTCCCTGCATTGACTCACCTCTGAACCAGATACGCGTGAAGGTAATAAAAGTGAATGTGAAGAATATTTTCCATGTATTGGCCAGCCAGTGAGTGCTGTTTTCGTAAGGACTTATCTTTCTCCAGAATTTATAAACAACAATACCCAAACCATTAAGTCCGCCCCAAAGTACAAACATCCAGCTTGATCCGTGCCATAAACCTCCCAGCAACATGGTTATCATAAGATTAATATTGGTACTTACCGTTAGTTTGAATGAGGGGAAGAATCGAGTGAGGAGCCAAATGATGCTTATTATAAATATGAAGACAGGAATAAGAATAAGCTTGCCGGCAATCAGGACAATAAATAATAAAATAATTGTCAGG
>DAOUOU010000129.1 GCA_030626465.1 Bacteroidales bacterium | reverse complement strand
TATCTTCAAAACACAAGTATTGGAATTCACTGAAGGGATGGATAAATTCTATGAAAAAAAGGAATATGAGCAGTTAGGAAGATTAGCACATAAAGCCAAATCATCCATCTCAATAATGGGTCTTGAAAAGCTTGCAAATGATTTAAAAACCTTTGAAATCTTAGCAAAAGCTGGTGAAAAAATTGAGAAATATCCCTTCTTCATAGAAAAGTTTAAGATAGAGACACGTGAAGCTGTTGAAGAGCTTGATGAAGTAGCTAAAAATATTGATATTTACATATAAATTATGCCTTATATGCTTAAGAGTGAAAAAATTAACAATGTTATTGTAGTTAAATTCAATGAAATAGATCGTTTCAATGCTTTAATTGTAGAGCCCGTAAAGGAACAACTGAAAAAGCTTTTTAATAAACCTGATACAAAATTAGCCCTTAATTTAGAAGGTATTAAATTTATTGACAGCTCGGGATTTGGAGTTTTCCTCTCAATCATGAAAACTGCAAATAACAATCATGGTCAGTTTAAAATATGCAACATTAAAAAAGAAGTGCTGGAACTTTTCAAACTTTTACAATTGCATAACGTATTCGATCTTTACGAAACTCAAGATGAGTGCATTAAAAGCTTCAGTTAATTTTAACTACTTACGTCAGGTAACAAAATATAATGAAAGCATAATTCATCAGGAGAATAGCAATTGTATTCCCTTTTCAATTTCATCAGAGATTTCTAATTCCCTAAATGTATCTCATTTCCCTTTGCTTCAATGATCACTTTTTTATCTTTTGAAATACTATTCGCCAGAATTTCTTTCGACAATTTATTCAGCAGTTCTCGCTGTATTATTCTTTTTATTGGTCTGGCACCAAATTGAGGATCAAAACCTGCATGACTTATTAATTCAACGGCTTCTTCAGTCACTTCAATTTCTATATTATTTTTATTTAGTTTTTTTCTAATTTGTTCGATTTGCAGTTTTACAACATTTTTCAGATCTGCCTGATTTAAAGGGCTAAACATAATAAGCTCATCAATACGATTGAGAAACTCTGGCCGAATAGTTTTTCTCATCAACTCGAATACCTGCTTTTGTAATTCCTGAAGAATCAGGTCTCTGTTTCCACTTTCAGATTCATTGAGCTTCTCCTGAATCAGATGTGAACCTATATTGGAGGTCATAATTATTATTGTATTCTTGAAATTAACTACCCGGCCCTTATTGTCTGTTAACCGGCCATCATCGAGCACCTGAAGCAGGATATTGAATACATCAGGATGTGCCTTTTCTATTTCATCAAGAAGAACAACCGAATAAGGTTTTCGTCTTACAGATTCTGTTAACTGACCTCCTTCATCATATCCAACATACCCCGGAGGTGCTCCAATTAACCTGGAAACGGAATGTCTTTCCTGGTATTCCGACATATCAATTCTGATTATCAGGTTCTCATCATTAAATAAAACTTCTGCCAATGCCTTTGCCAGTTCAGTCTTGCCTACACCGGTGGTTCCCAGAAAAATAAAAGAACCTATAGGCTTTGATTCATCCTGCAGGCCTGCTCTGCTTCTTCTGACTGCATCGGCCACAGCTGTAATGGCCACATCTTGACCCACAACACGTTTGTGCAATTCTTTCTCGAGATTGAGAAGTTTAACCTTTTCTCCTTCAAGCATTTTGCTGACCGGAATTCCTGTCCAATGAGAAACAATCTCAGCAATGTCTTCTGATGTAACCTCTTCTTTGATTAATAAATGATCTTTCTGCCGTTCCTCAAGTTGAACCTTTAATTTATCAATGTTGGTTTCAGCTTCTTTAATTTTTCCATATCTCAGCTCCGCAACCTTCCCATAGTCTCCTGTTCTCTCAGCATTGTCTGCCTCAATCTTATATTCCTCAATTGCGGCTTTGTTCTTTTGTATCTTCTCAATCAGGTTTTTTTCAGCCTTCCATTTGGCCCGCATCTTATCCCTTTCTTCACCCAAATTGGCAATATCCAAATCAAGAGTATCAATTTTTTTCTTGTCTCCCTCGCGTTTCAGAGCTTCCCTTTCAATTTCAATATGCTTAATTTTTCTTTCAATCTCATCAATCTCCTGAGGAATTGAATTCATTTCTATCCTCATTTTTGAAGCTGCTTCATCAACCAGATCAATTGCTTTGTCTGGCAGGAACCTTTCGGTAATATACCTTGCTGAAAGCTCAACCGCTGCAATTATTGCCTCATCTTTGATCCTGACCTTATGATGCGTTTCATACCTTTCTTTTAAACCTCGCAAAATAGAAATGGCACTCATAGTATCAGGTTCATTAACCATAACAATCTGAAATCTTCTTTCAAGTGCTTTATCCTTTTCAAAATATTTTTGATATTCTCCCAGGGTTGTAGCTCCGATGGCTCTCAGTTCACCGCGGGCAAGGGCTGGTTTCAAAATATTTGCCGCATCCATAGCTCCTTCAGATTTACCTGCACCAACAAGGGTATGAATTTCATCGATGAACAGAATAATCTCACCATCTGAGTTTATTACCTCTTTTACAACTCCTTTCAGACGTTCTTCAAATTCACCTTTGTATTTGGCTCCTGCTATCAAAGCTCCCATATCTAAAGAGTAAACCTGTTTTGTCTTTAGGTTTTCCGGTACATCACCCGAGACTATACGATAAGCAAGACCTTCTGCAATGGCTGTTTTTCCAACGCCTGGTTCGCCTATAAGTACGGGATTATTTTTAGTCCTGCGAGATAAAATCTGAAATATTCGACGTATTTCTTCATTACGACCAATCACCGGGTCAAGTTTTCCAGTTTCAACACTATTATTTAAATTAATTGCATATTTATCAAGCGCGTTATAGGCATCTTCCGCAGAGGATGTGTTCACCGATGAACCCTGCCTCAATTCATCAATTGCTTTATTGACTTCTGCTACAGTTAAACCATTGTCTTTCAGTAGCTGAGAAATATCATCCCCAATTGATAAGAGTCCTGATAAAATAGTTTCAACCGATACATATTGATCACCCTTTTTCTTGCTAAATTTTGTTGCATTCTGAAGTGCCTTTGATGCATTGGAAGAGAGGTATTGATCTCCACCTGTTACTTTTGGATATGATTCCAGGATTCTATCTAAAATTTGTTCAATAGCTCCCTTATTTGCCTCAACTTTGCCAAAAATGAAATCGGTAATACTATTGCCTTTAAGGAATAATCCTTTTAACAGATGCCCGGTTTCAACAGCCTGTGCACCCTTATCCTGAGCAATAAGAAATCCTTCCTGAATTACTTCCTGTGATTTTATTGTAAAATTATCCAAGTTCATCGTTTCTGGTTTTGTGTATTTATTCTGGTATATCAAATTCTCCGCCAAGTAGTAAAAACAATCTAAAAGAGACATAAAGTCATGATATACAGAAACTTAGATGACTTAATGGCAGGTTTTATCCCTAATGCATGAAATAATTTCAGTTCAAGTCAGTACTTTAGGCACTTAAGACACTGAGTAGTTACGAAAGTTGAAATAAATTTGAGTACATCAGAGCCTTTCCAGAAAATATTCTGATATCAGTGTGGTGAGATGAACCCTGTCTTTCCCTCTTACATTATGTTCGTGCAAAGGATAAATAAAATAATCGGCATAGACACCATTTTCAATACATGCCTGTAAAAAAACCAGGCTGTGTTGCCAGACAACAACAGGATCGATAGCGCCATGGATTATTAAAAGATCCCCTTTCAGATCTTTGGCATAATTTGTAAGATTTGTCAATTCATATCCCAGGGGATTTTCATCCGGAGTATCCATATAACGTTCTCCATACATTATTTCATAATATTTCCAATCAATTACAGGACCACCGGCAACCCCAACTTTGAAGGAACCGGGAAAACTGAGCATCATGGAAATAGTCATATAGCCTCCGAAACTCCATCCATGAACGCCAATCCTTGTTGTATCAACATAAGGTAATGATTTAAGAAAGGCTAAACCAACCATGTGATCATCAAGTTGAGGAACTCCAAGTTGCCGGTGTATTACATCCTCAAAATCTCTGCCCCTATTTCCTGACCCCCGACAATCGAGTGTAAATGAAACAAATCCTTTTTGCGCCATATATTGCTGAAAATAATCTATCCGGTCCATCCAGGAGTTAGTAATTAATTGCACATGGGGCCCTCCATACACATAGATCAATACAGGATACTGTAAAGATGTATCAAAGTCTGCTGGTTTTACCAAGCGATAATACAATTCCGTGTTGTCATCAGCAGCCAGCATTGTACCAATTTCGACTTTTCCCAATTTATAACCTGCCACCGGATTCTCTGAATCCAATAATTCCTGCACAACTTTACCATTATTCTTGCATACTGAAATTTTATTCGATACAATATAGTTTGAATATTTATCAATGAAATGGGTCATATTTTTATTAAATAGCACATCGTGTGTCCCCTGATTTGCTGTTAGTCGGGTAATACTGTCAGATTTCCTGTCAATTCTATAACAATGCCTTTCTAACGGGCTGTCTTTTGTTGCTACAAAATATACATAGCATTCAGTGGTATCAAATCCTAAAAACTCTGTTACTTCCCAGGTACCCCTGGTAATTCTTTCCAGTGTATCCTTATTTGCATTATAATAATAAATATGATTGTAGCCATTTCTGTTGCTCTGGTAGAAAAAGTCTCCCTGTGACTTCCCTGAGAAGACAACAGGATTTAGAGGCTCTACATACTTATCATCATATTCAGTAAATAACACATCTGTCATTTCTCCTGTATCGACCCTGTAACTTTTCATCACCATTGTATCCTGATCTCGATTCAGGTGTTGAATGTAAATTTTTTCCGCGTCTGGTGACCAGGATAAATTCGTATGGTACTGCTCAGGATCTCCTTCAGTCTGAATCCTGACAAGAGAATGTTCTTCAATGGAGTATACCCAGACTTCAGTCTTCTCACTTTTCATTCCCGCCATAGGATAACGGATATTCTCAGATTTGGCTACTCTATTATCAATATCCAGGATTGGATACTCACTTACTTCCCTTTCATTTCTCCTGTAAAATGCAAAGTGATTCCCGACGGGAGACCAAAATATTCCTTTGTCTGTTCCAAACTCATTTCTGTATACAATTTGTCCATTTGTTATTCCATCTAAAGAATCATTTGTGATCTGTATTCTACTACCTGAAATTTCCTGGAGCCAGATATTATTATCAACAGTATAACTTACATATTTGGCGTTCTGGCTTAAGGCAATATTATCAAAGTTTACAGGAAGTTCATAATTACCAGATAATTTTTTGTTGATAAGATTGAAAATATAAATACCTGAATTAAAGAAGAAGTAAAATTCCTGATCCGGGATCATTGTAATTGAAGGGAATACCTTTAATGTATCAGTTGCTGTTTTTTGAAATACATCGTTTAGTCTGGCAAAACTGAGAATCCCTTTCTCTCTGTTATTATCCACATTAATTTCATAAATACTGTCCTCTACAGAATAAATTAGTTTGTCAGTATATCCCTTCCATTGCAGATTTTTTAGTTTTTGAGGAGATAAGTAGGTTTGTCTGCCCATTTCTATATCTTCTACTGTAAAATATTGATTATAAGAGCATAATGCAGATAGAATCAGTAAAGATCCAAGTAAAAATCTTTTTTTCATAAAGCACAATGAATATCAATGATTTTATAAAACAAATAAAAGCTATTTATCTCTTATTGACAAATGAGGTCCGAGTCGTAACTATAATGTGTCAATTCCGTAGAATTCGAAGCATATAGCATAATAAAAGGTACAATCTCATTTGAAATGAGTGAACAAATCCTAAAGGCGCTCATGGAGCTTTTCGCGATCATTGCGAGGCCCGATGAACAGAGTTCTGATGGCAATGACAGGCGAACTGTTGTTGCGTCATATTTAGGACGTATACTCAACCAGGAACTCGTTGAAGGTTATCTTACTATTTTTGATAATTTCTTTGCCCGTCATCAAAGTCTTGTAAATTCAAGGGGAGTAAAAAGAATCGGTCCGGACTCGGTTAAGATTCTCAGGATATGTGATCAGATCAACCGCGAGCTCACGCAAAAACAAAAACTAATTGTTCTGATTCATCTTTTTGAGTTTGCTTATTCAGATCAAGCCGAGATTTCAAAACAGGAATTTGAGTTCATTCAGACTGTATCAGATTCTTTCAACCTGGAAAACGAAGAATATGATCTGATTCGTGATTTTACTATAAGAGATACCGGTAACTTACCCGAATCAAAGAATATACTTGTCATCAATGACCAAAACGAAATCAATTCCCAGAAGATTAAACATCTGTATTCAAAACATTTTAAAGGTGAATTGTGGTTATTGAAAGCATTTTCAGCCAATTTATATTTCATTCGATACCTTGGAGGGCATGAGTTATACTTGAATGGACAGTTACTCCAGCCATATAAAGTGTTTGTATTTAACACTGGTTCTTCAATTCGTGATCACAATATTAAACCTATATATTACAGTGATATTGTCACACTTTTTCATGAAGGTCAGCGAGAATCTCTAATATCATTTAACGTCAAGAACATCAGTTACCGTTTCAAGAATGGGACATGGGGTTTACAAACTATGAGTTTTATAAAAGAATCGGGGCGTTTGGTAGGTATTATGGGAGCTAGCGGATCTGGTAAATCTACTCTTCTGAATGTATTAAACGGAACGGAAAAACCCACAACAGGTACCATTAAAGTAAACGGAACAGATATACATACCGAAAAGAGTAAAATTGAAGGCTTAATAGGATATGTCTCACAAGACGATCTGTTAATAGAAGAGCTTACCGTTTTTCAGAATCTTTACTATAACGCTAAACTCTGCTTTAGCAAATACAAAGAAGGGAGGGTAGTTGCTACTGTAGATAAGATATTGCATAGCTTAGGGCTATATGAAATTAAGGATGTTCAGGTTGGTACACCGCTGAACAAGATGATAAGTGGCGGGCAAAGAAAACGACTTAATATTGCTCTTGAACTCATCCGTGAACCCGCCGTATTATTTCTGGACGAACCTACTTCAGGTTTGTCTTCCCGTGATTCCGAGAATATAATGGATCTGCTTAAGGAATTATCTCTTAAAGGGAAGCTTGTCTTTGTGGTAATTCATCAACCTTCATCCGATATTTTCAAAATGTTTGATGAATTATTAATCCTTGACACTGGGGGATATCTTATTTATGATGGTGACCCGATTGATTCCATTGTATATTTCAAGTCGAAAATTCATTATGCAAACTATAATGAAAGTGAATGCAAGGTGTGTGGTAATGTAAATCCTGAACAAATATTCAATATTGTTGAATCGAACATACTTGATGAATACGGAAAATTCACTCAGCGCAGAAAGATATCACCAAAAGAATGGAACAAGCACTTCATTGAGCATTCAAAAGAACATAAAGTAAAGGCTAAAGCACCATCTGTATTGCCAAAAATTTCATTTAAAATACCAAATAAAATAAGACAATTCCTTGTGTTTGTCAAGCGTGATATACTAGCTAAACTAGCTAACACTCAATATTTAATAATCAATTTACTGGAAGCACCCCTGCTTGCTTTTATACTCTCTTTCATAATTAAATATTACAATGAGAGTGAATCAAATGAGTTGGGGTATACTCTTCTTGGAAACAGTAATATACCCGTGTATATATTTATGTCTGTAATAGTTGCCATATTCATTGGTTTAACAATCAGTGCAGAAGAGATCATAAAAGATCGTAAAATTTTGAAGCGTGAGGCATTTCTGAATTTAAGCTGGTCAAGTTACCTGGTATCCAAGATTATGGTGTTGATCACCCTGTCAGCTATTCAGGCTGCATTATTCGTGATTGTTGGTAACTCAATTATGGGCATAAAGGGTATGTATTTGCATTACTGGATCATTTTATTCAGCTGCTGGGTAAGCGCCAATTTAATGGGCCTCATGATCTCAGACAGCTTTAAGACTGTTGTAAC
>DAOUOU010000109.1 GCA_030626465.1 Bacteroidales bacterium | reverse complement strand
GAATACAATTCAAGAAAAGGGCGCCTGTATAAACCCTCATATGCAGTTATGGAAGGGCGCTCTGATAAGGGGTATGCACAACGAAACCTTGGAGATTATTCCAATGCGCAGTTGGAAACTTATTTGACTTACGACAGAACTTTAGCTGAGCAACACCATTTTACTATTCTGGGTGGGTATTCATACCTGTACAATGTGTACGAAGGATTTGGATCTGAACGTCGCGGATTTGATACAGATCTTTTCCTTTACAATAACCTGGCAGCCGGACAGGATTTTCGTGCAGGAGATGTATACTCTTATAAAGGAAGTGCCAAATTGATCTCATTCTTTGGACGTGTCAATTATAATTTCAAAGGCAGGTATATGCTTACAGGAACCTTGCGGCGTGATGGTTCTTCACGCTTTGGAGCAAACAATAAATGGGGGCTCTTCCCCTCTGCATCCCTTGCATGGCGTGTTTCAGACGAATTCTTTATGGATTGGTCAGAAAACTGGCTCAGTAACCTGAAATTGCGGATTGGATATGGAGTGACCGGAAACCAGGACGGAATAGGGGAATATAAATCCCTCTCCCTGCTGGGGGCAGGTACCAATTCCTATTATGATGCTGTAACCGATACATGGAAGCAATCCTACGGTCCGATACAAAATCCAAATCCTGACCTTAAGTGGGAGTCGACCAGACAGGTAAATATCGGAATCGATTTTACAATTATCAGCAGAATTAGCGGAACCGTTGAATTGTATGATAAGAAAACAAGTGATTTATTATATACCTATGCCGTACCGCAACCACCATTTCTGGTAGGAACTATGCTGGCCAATGTGGGTGACTTGTCAAACAGGGGAATCGAATTTACCTTCAATGCTATTCTGATGCGCAGGAATGAGTTCAGCTGGGATTTGAACCTGAATCTGGCCCATAACAAGCAAAAGATAGAGAGACTTTCCAACCAGATATACGAAACCGATGTAATTTATACAGGCTCCCTGCATAATTTAAGGGGCATGTCCAATCAATATTCCCAGGTCATCATGGAAGGATATCCTGTAGGTACATTCTGGGGACCGGTATGCTCCGGTTTGGATGAGGAAGGAAAATTTATTCTTGAGAATGATGGGGAGGCACAATACCTGGGTGATGTTCAGCCTGTATTAAGTCTGGGTTTGAGCACATCGGCACGATACAAGAATTTCGATTTTGAAATATCAACCTATGGCATGTTTGGTCAGGAAGTCCTGAATGCTACAGCAATGAGTATGAGTGATCCGAGCAGATTACCGGCTCAGAATGTACCGGATTCTTATCTGGAAAGTGGGATAACGGATGATCCTACGTATTCAAGCTACTGGATTGAGGATGCATCATTTTTCAGATTGCAAAGTGCTACAATAGGATATTCGCAACCCATTAACAAAATAGGCATTGATAAAATCCGCTTTTATATAACCGGTGAAAATTTGTTTGTATTCACAAACTATACCGGTATTGACCCTGAAGTGAGGATTGAGGACAATTCAGATCCTGCCAATCCTAACGATGCTTTATCAAATCCCGGTATAGATATGTTTAACTATTTTCCGAAACCCCTGACCGTATCAATTGGTTTAAACCTGATGTTTTAGTCAGTAATGAGACATAATTCAGATGAAAATCAATTATTATGAATAGCGACATAGATCTAAAAACAAATAAAGACAGACACATGAAAAATAAAATTCTGTATATCACCATAATTTTTGCTTTGCTGAATGTAAAGTGTACAGACCTGGAAGAGGAACTATTCGATAAAGTCGAATCTTCACAATACGGAAAAACTCCCGCAGAAATAGAGACAATAGTTGGTCAGGCCTATTCTTCGCTGCGTGGTTTTCGTGACGACAATAGCATTTCATATCCTACCTGCGAATATGTATTTTTCCTGGTAGAATGTGTTTCGGATGAAGCCTGTATCCCAACACGAGGAACCGACTGGTATGACGGGGGTCGATACCAGGAAGCACAATTTCATACCTGGACTCCCGATAATGCTATGGTACTTAGTGCCTGGCGCTATCTTTACGAAGGCATATCGAGTGTGAATGCTGTGATCTATCAGGTTGAGCAGTCGGAATTAACGGATGAAGGGAAAGACAACATTAAATCAGAACTTCGTGGATTAAGGGCTTACTATTATTATAATTTAATCGATTTGTTCGGTAATGTACCTATAACTACAAGTTATGAAGACCTTGAATTACCTGCTACCTCGACCCGGGAAGAAGTGTATGATTTTGTCGAGTCAGAATTGCTTGAAATAATGGACTATCTTCCTGAAGAAATTATTTATGGGAGATTTACCTATAATGTAGCCAATACTTTACTGGCACGATTGTACCTGAATTCTGAAGTTTTTATTGGTGAAGAGCGCTGGCAGGATTGCATCGATGCCTGCGATAAAGTGGCAGGCTATCAGCTTGAAAATGATTATTTCGCCAATTTTCTGACGGATAATACTGCTTCAAAAGAGAATATTTTCGTGATCCCCTATGATCATAAAGCCGGGACACTGGGAAATTATCTGCATTCTATGACTTTTCACTATTATCAACCCTATGTTTTAACCACAGATGGTTCTTATCCGTGGTGTGCAAATGGTATCTGTGGACAGCCCGGATTGTATTCATCTTTTGACGATGACGATCTTCGAAAGAAATCCATGCTGATTGGAGAGCAAACCAGACTGTCAGACGGATCGGTGATCTTAATGGATGATGGCAATCCACTTAACTATACAGAAGAGGTAGTCGACTTTGTTGCGGCTGCCCAGAATGAGGGAGTGCGCCTGATGAAGTATGAAGTGAAGGCAGATGAAGTGTGGGAGCGTGATCATGACTGGGTACTCATGCGTTATGCAGAACTATTGCTCATGAAGGCCGAATGTTATATTCGACTTGGATCACCGGCATTGGCCCGTCCCTTGATTGCTTCGGTTCGTGATCGGGCCGGATTAGATACGCAGGAGACAGTTGATCTGGATTTTCTGGATGATGAATTGAAACGGGAATTTGTTTTTGAGGGTCACAGACGTACGGACAATATCCGTATGGGTGACTTCTTCGAATCCTGGTGGAACAAAGGTGCCACCGAAGATTATAGAGGGATATTTCCCATTCCCCAAACAGAATTAGACAAAAATACCAGGCTTGTGCAAAATCCGGGGTATTAAAATGGTGTAGCAGGATTTACCAGGAATTATGAGAAAAATCTTCATTATAAGTTTCATAGGTATTGGGTTTACAATAATGATTTCGTGTGAGAAGAAGGACACACTGAATTCGGATGAGTTTACCGTGATAAAATATGATCCCCTGGATGTATCAAAGGATAACCCTATGCATGTTTATGTGCATTATATGCCCTGGTTTGAGGATAAAACCTCTTCGACCAATGGAAACTGGGGCATCCACTGGACCATGTCGACACGAAATCCTGAGGTAGTGGATGAGAATGGGAAGCGGGAAATCGCTTCTCATTTTTATCCGCTTATTGGTCCCTATGCTTCTTCTGATCCTGATGTTATTGAGTATCACCTGTTGCTTATGAAGTATGCAGGCATTGAAGGAATACTCATCGACTGGTATGGAGCGTCCGATATCAATGATTACGTATCAATAAGAACTAATGCGGAAAAGTTGACAGAGAAAATCACTGAAACAGGTTTAAAATTTGCCATTGTATACGAAGACCGTACCATATCAGCTGCTGTGGATCAGGATCCGCTAACCGACCGGATTGAAGCTGCCCAAAACGATATGATATACATTGAAGACCAATATTTTAGCAAAGAAGATTATATCCGTATTGACGGATTACCACTTTTCCTGGTTTTTGGTCCTGAAGAATTTCATGCACCTGATGAATGGTCAGAAATTATTTCTGCTTATTTAGAAGAACCATTGTTTTTAATTCTGAACGGAAAATCACACGAAACCTCACCCAGTTCATCGGGTGAATACATTTGGGTCGATAATAGTTCACTGGATGTTAAATATGGTACTATGGGAAATTTTGAGTATTTCATGGGGGGGTCTTATCCGGGGTTTTTGGACTATTACGCAGAAGGAGGTTGGGGCGAAGGTTTCGACTGGCAGATTGAATACAATAGTGGTGAGACCTTTACCGAAACACTTCAGAAATCGCAAGACTATGGTGTTGACTATCTGCAACTGATTACCTGGAATGATTTTGGAGAAGGTACCATGATTGAACCAACAGATGAATTTGGCTACAACATGCTTTCAAGGCTTCAGGATTTTGCCTGTGTAACATATACCGAATATGAGCTTGAGAAGATTTTCAATCTGTATAAGCTCAGGAAAAATCTGGCAGACGATAATCAGCAGCAACAGCTATTGAATCAATCATTTTACTATTTCGTTTCACTGCAAACTGAAAAGGCCATCGCTATTGTTGACAGCTTAGATGCGAAAGAATAGAAAAATAAGTAATAATGAAAATCATAAATATAATCATTCTCATAGGTTTAATCGTTTGGCTATTCTCCTGTAATTCAGCAGACAATTCATATCAAGTAGCTTCCCCTGATGGAAAGATTGTGGTGAAATTTGAAGTAGTGCAGAAACAGGCGTACTATTCAGTATTAAAGAATAAAAATCATTTGATCTTACCCTCAAAATTGGGACTGAGATTTCAGGAAATGAAACCATTAGGAGACCATGTTGAAGTTATATCGATACAGGAGAAATCATTTAATGAAACATGGGAGCAAGTATGGGGAGAGAGGCGACTGATAGAAAATAAATACGATGAATTAACTATTAAGCTAAGGGAAACCAACGGGAAAGGTCGTAACTTCTATATCATATTCAGGGCTTTCAATGATGGTATTGGTTTTCGTTATCATATTCCGGATCAGGGAAATATTTCTGAATTCAGGATAACCGACGAATTTACAGAGTTTAAATTACCCAAAATTGGCAAAGCATGGTGGATACCTGCCTATAAAGAAAGATTCTACGAAAGTCTTTATCGCTTTACTCCATTAAATATCCCGGATACAGTTTGTACACCACTTACTATTGAAATGGGCGACAGTTCATTTCTTTCCATTCATGAAGCGAATCTGACCGATTATGCAGCCATGAACTTATATCTGAGCGATACATCAATGCTGACTTGCGATCTGACACCCTGGTCAACCGGTGAAAAAGTGAGGGCATCAACTCCTTTTGAATCACCATGGCGTACTATTATTATTGCCGAAAATCCAGGTGATCTTATTACTTCCTCCCTGATGCTTAATTTAAATGAGCCTTCTAAAATTAAAGATACATCGTGGATAAAGACCGGGAAATATATTGGTATATGGTGGGGTATGCATCAAAATAAGTATACCTGGTCACAAGGTCCAAAGCATGGAGCTACTACTGCAAATGCTATGAGGTATATTGATTTTGCTGCTGAAAATAATTTTGATGGCGTATTGATTGAGGGCTGGAATTATGGATGGGATGAAGACTGGACCGTTAATGGACACCTCTTTGAATTTATCAAACCATACCCTGATTTCGATATTAAGAAAATAAGCAATTATGCAGCGAAAAAAGGAGTTAAAATAATCGGACACCACGAAACAGGCGGCGCAAGTATTAATTATGAAAACCAACTGGAAGATGCTTTTAAATTCTATCAGAAATATGGTGTAAATACAGTAAAAACAGGCTATGTAAGTGATCTGCTTGATGGCAAGGAATATCACAGCAGCCAGTATGGTGTAAGGCACTTCCGTAAAGTGATTGAAACAGCGGCAAGCTATCATATTATGATAGATAATCATGAACCGGTTATACCAACGGGCTTACAGCGTACATTCCCTAATCTTATGACCCAGGAAGGAGTCAGAGGGCAGGAGTGGGATGCCTGGTCGACCGATGGAGGCAATCCGCCTGATCATACAACTGTTATTCCGTTCACCCGGGGACTGGCAGGTCCAATGGATTTTACTTTCGGCACTTTTGATTTCAATAATCCGGTTCTGCCCGATACACGAGTGCGCACTACAATTGCCAAACAAGTTGCTTTGTATGTGGTTATTTATAGCCCTTTGCAGATGGCATCCGACCTTCCTGAAAACTATAGTGATAATGAGGCTTTCAGGTTTATTAAAGAGGTGCCAACAGACTGGGAGGATACTCAGGTTTTAAAGGGGAAAATTGGAGATTATATTGTGATAGCCAGAAAGGATCGTCAATCTGATAATTGGTATGTAGGTGCTATAACAGATGAAAGGGAGAGGAGCATAGCCATTAATCTCTCTTTTTTAACATCCGACAGTAAATACCAGGTCCAAATCATTGCTGATGGCGAACAAGCAAACTGGGATACAAATCCAACAACTTTTAAATACTATAATAGAGAAGTTCAATCGATCGATACCCTGGTAATTCATTTAGCTCCGGGCGGAGGACAGGCAATGCGGTTTATTCCACAATGATGATCTATTGCTTAGAATCGCAATATACCAGTGAATCTAGTATAAATAAGCTGGCAGAATTGAATTCAACCTTCGATCATACCATGCTGTAGTATCTCAAAATTTATTGAAAAATCTTAGCTCATTTGTTCAACTTTAGGTAAATTTTGAAAAATCACTCACAAAAAAACATGCGACTCTATTTTCGAATTACTTAAAAAGACAGAATTGAGAATAACAAGGTAGTGGTTTGGAGCAACAAAGTTACGAATCCTATTGCTGTGCAATATGCCTGGGCTGATAATCCGGAAGGAGCAAACTTATATAACAGAGAGGGATTGCCAGCTTCACCTTTTAGAACAGATGAATAAAAACAAATAGATGCCAACTGCCAGCAGCAAATATATACCATTGCTGTTTTCCTGGAGTACAATTGTGTTGTTTTCTATTTATATACCTTATGCCTTAACAACTAAAAACTTTGAAGTCGCCAACTTTTCATATACCTGACTTTATACTATTAGACAACAGTACATGTATTCGCAGTTTATGGCAAATCTACGTTTGAGGCAACTAAAGTATTCTTTAGAACTTCAATACCTTCTTAACAGCAACAGAAGAATTCGAATAAATGACAACGTAATACAAACCTGGCTGAATACCTGGAAGAGAAATATTTATTTCTGTTACACCGTTATTATAGTCAAATGATTCAATCAATGCCGAATTCAGGTTATATACTTCTACTCTTCTTATTGGATTACTTTCGGTTGACTGAACCGTAAACCAGTTATCAAATGGGATCGGGTATATTTTTATATCGTCCAGATTGGTAACCGGTGTGTATACATCAGTTGTCAATGAGTCTTCATAAACACCAAGCTCCCACAACGAAAATCCCCATTGAGTAGCCCTGTAAATACCATACATTCTTACATACTGGCATGATACAGGTGTAAAAAGTACAATGTCTTTTCCACCATCTCCGTCTGTCTGGTGATAAACTGTTTGCCAGCTTATCGTATCTGAAGTAACCTGAATTTCATATTCCGATCCGTATGCTGTTTCCCAGTTTAAATCAACACATTCAATTGTGTATTCCTTTCCAAGATCAACCGCAATCCATTCATTATCTGCATATAAACTCGACCAGCGTGTTGTTAATGATCCGTCAATGGCATTACCTGGCAAAAGTAGAGAGGATTCTGTTGATGAAGCCCAGGCTTTGCGTAGCAATGCTTTATTTGGTTCAGATGGATCATACACATAAACACTGAATTTTTCTAAAGCGAATTTTTTTCCACTGTCAGTTGCTTTAACATGAATTTCTGATACTCCTGATACTTCGGGTATTAATTCAAGTACTAAGTTCGAGTCGACATCGATACTCGCCAATACTAAATCAGGATTGGTATTAAAACTAATTGAAAAAGTTAAAAACACCGAGTCTTCCTTATCTTTAAATACATTTTTTAAATTCACAAATGGTCCGGGAGAAGAAAGTCCCATTTCCATAACTGTATCCTGTATTGAATGTATAACTTCGGGATAATGGTTAAATTCAATAACAGGATAATCAATATTTACATCATCAGGATAGTTGGTGGTTATGTAATTAATACCAGGCTCTGCACTGGGTAAGCCACCAAATTCATTACCAGCCCATTGCCATGAAAGAGCTCCTGCATAACCGTTCTGATAAAGTGAGTCGTAAGCTGCCCGGGCATTGATCCCGGCATAGGGTCCATTGGCTGCAAACTCCCCAATAACAAGTGGTTTATCAAGCTCCCAGTAAGATGCAGGGTGATGGAATGGCGACAATGAAGTTCCGGCCCAATCATAATAGTGTACCATATAAAAATCTAAATATCCATCGGGATCACTCCCTTGAGCAACTAATCTTTCATCAGTATAATAATTATAATTACCGTCAACATCAGTACCAGCGATAAAACTCCAGCAGCCGTTTGATACCTTTGCACTATCAGTATTACGGTGTATTGCACCAGCCGTGCGATTAATAAATGTCTGAACCGCGGTAATAGGAACATCATCCACATGACCCCAGCCTCCTACAGGTGTCATTCCTTCCGGCTCATTAAATATTTCCCAGCAGATTACTGCAGGATGATCTCCAACTGTTTCAAGCATTGGAATCAGGGCATTATTAATATATGCCTGCATGTATACCGAATCGGTAAGCATAAGTCTGTTCCTGTTTTTAATTTCATCTGAATTGGAAGATCGCAGCATGTCGAACGACCATAAACACATGATTATTCCCATTCCACGATCGTATGCGAGATCCAATCCTTTATACAAGGCAAGAGTTTCGTTATCTGTAATACGTGAAACAGAATCATTAGTGAAATAGGGACTGGAAGTTCCATCGGTATGCAACCACCAGCGTATACAATTGCCACCTGCTGCAGAAATATCATCGAGGGCAGTTGTAAAGAGGTTTTCATCAAATGCGGTCAGATCATTGGCAAAACTCATCCATGCCAGATTTATGCCGTTTAAAAAAACATCCGG
>DAOUOU010000090.1 GCA_030626465.1 Bacteroidales bacterium | reverse complement strand
GTGTTCATTTTGGTCATCTGAAAAGGAAATGGAATCCAAATATGGTTCCCTATATTTTTATGGAGCGTAACGGGATCCATATTATTGATCTTCAAAAAACTGCAGCAAAACTTGAAGAAGCATCTGCTGCCTTGAAACAGATTGCAAAATCGGGGCGAAAAATATTATTTGTTGCAACGAAAAAGCAGGCTAAAGATTTAGTTGCTGAAAGAGTTAAACTGGTGAATATGCCATATGCTACTGAGAGATGGCCAGGTGGAATGCTTACCAATTTTCCTACTATCAGGAAAGCTGTTAAAAAGATGGCCTCTATTGATAAGATGGCTACAGACGGGACATTTAATTATATGTCGAAACGTGAAAGATTGCAAATCACACGTCAAAGAGCGAAACTTGAAAAGAATCTTGGGAGTATTTCAGATCTTACCCGTTTACCAGCTGCAATGTTTGTCGTTGATATTTCTAAAGAGTACATCGCAGTGAGAGAAGCTAACAGGCTCAATATACCTGTATTTGCCATGGTGGACACAAACTCTGATCCCAATATGGTAAATTTCCCTATTCCTGCCAACGATGATGCTTCAAAATCAATTGCTCTGGTTATAGATAAAGTATGCATTGCAATAAAGGAAGGTCTGGAAGAAAGAAAAATGGAGCGGGAAAAAGAAGCATCTTCAAAAGAGAAAGAGGATGATTCAGATAAAGAAAACAATACTACTAAAACTTCCCCTGCTAAAAAATCCGATGATTTTCAGGAAAACAAAGCTCTGAGCGATGTAGAAAATAAGGGAAAAGAAACTGGTAAGGAAATAAAACCAGAAGATTAATAACTGATAAATACAATCATTATGACTCAAATATCAGCGGCAGATGTGAGTAAAATACGTAAAACCACCGGGGCGGGGATGATGGATTGCAAAAAAGCACTTCAGGAAGCTAATGGTGATTTTAATAAAGCGATTGAGATAATACGTAAGAAAGGGCAAGCTATTGCCAACAAACGTGCCGATCGTGAAGCAAGTGAAGGCGTTGTGCTTGCTAGAATCAACCACGATAACACTTTTGGGGCAATGATTGCATTGAATTGCGAAACCGATTTTGTTGCCAAAAATGAAGATTTTATAAAATTTGCTCAACAAATTCTTGATTTAGCTATCGAAAATAATCCGTCGGATTTGGATGCATTATCACAAGTTAAGATAAATAGTAAAACCATTGCAGATAAAATTGTTGAACAAATTGGAGTAATAGGAGAAAAAATTGAGCTTGCTTATTATGGTAAAATAAATGCAGCACAAGTTGTACCTTATGTTCATCCCGGTAATAAATTGGCTACATTGGTTGGGTTCAGCATGGATACAGAAGTTCAGGTTGCTAAAGATATTGCCATGCAGGTAGCTGCAATGAATCCTGTGGCTGTTGATAAAGACGATATTCCTGCAGAGATTATAGAAAAGGAAAAGGAAATTGGTAGAGAACAAGCACTTAGAGAAGGTAAACCTGAACATATTGTTGATAAAATTGCTGAGGGGAAACTTAACAAGTACTATAAGGAAAGCACTTTATTGAATCAGCAGTTTACTAAAGATAATAAGAAAACTGTACGTCAATACCTTCAGGATAATAATAAAGAGCTGACAGCAACGAAATTTTTAAGATATTCGCTTTCTAATTAACTTGAAACTTAATTTAAAGAATTTAAAGAGGGCCATTCGGTCCTCTTTTTTTTTGTCTCCTTTCTAATTTGATATAACTTCGTTCTGTTTTAATTCTTAAAATAATGCCTAAATACAAAAGAGTATTATTGAAACTGAGTGGAGAAGCTCTGATGGGGAAAAAGCAATATGGAATTGACGAAAACCAATTATCGGAATACATAGAGCAGATTAGACAGGCCCTTGATCTTGGAGTTGAAATAGGAATTGTAATTGGCGGAGGCAATATTTTTCGAGGGGTGTCAGGAGAATCTGCAGGTTTTGATCGGATTAAGGGAGATTACATGGGTATGCTAGCAACAGTTATTAATGGTCTGGCCATTCAATCGGCATTAGAATCAATTGGAAGAAAAAGCGCCTTAATTACTGCAATTGAGATGTCTCCTGTAGGACAGAGGTACTCAAAAAGAAGAGTATTAAAGGCCTTTGAAAACGATGAGGTGGTGATTTTTACTTTTGGAACGGGAAATCCTTACTTTACTACCGATACTGCTGCAGCATTGCGGGCAATTGAAATGAAAGCCGAAGTATTGTTGAAAGGAACCAGGGTAGACGGTGTTTATTCTGATGATCCTGAGAAAAATCCTTCAGCTTCTAAATATGACAAATTAACGTTCGAAGAAGCATATAATCGAGGTTTAAAAATTATGGATCTTACTGCTTTTACTATGTGCTCAGAGAATAATTTACAGATTATTGTATTTGATATGAACACAGAAGGAAATCTGCTAAAACTGTTAAAAGGGGAGTCTGTTGGCACTCTGATTCATAGCTAGTATTAATTTCTATGGTATTGAGGTATAAATATTTTTTTATTTTTGTTTTGTGTTAAAATTCAAACCTTT
Organism: Bacteroidales bacterium; assembly: GCA_030626465.1. Classification (GTDB taxonomy): domain Bacteria; phylum Bacteroidota; class Bacteroidia; order Bacteroidales; family UBA10428; genus UBA10428. The sequence goes on along the minus strand of DAOUOU010000090.1, from coordinate 7,760 downwards.
ATGGAAGAAGATATTCAAATACAATTAGAAATTACCACAGAAATGATGGAAAAGGCCATTCAACATCTTGAGGATGAATTGTTAAGAATCAGAGCAGGAAAGGCTACTCCAAATATTCTTGATGGAATAACAGTAGATTATTATGGTTCAATAACTCCCTTGAACCAGGTATCGAATATTACTACCCCCGACGCAAAAACTATTGCTATTCAACCCTGGGAAAAGGCAATGGTTGGATCTATTGAAAAAGCCATTCTTGCTGCTAATATAGGGCTTACACCAATCAATAACGGAGAAATAATACATATAAGCATTCCTCCGTTAACAGAGGAAAGAAGATTGAACCTGGTGAAACAGATTAAATCTTTTGGAGAAAATACCAGAATTAGCATTCGTAATGCACGCCGTGAAGCCAATGAAGCTTTTAAACAAATGAAAAAAAACGGTCTTTCAGAAGACCTGGAAAAAGATGCCGAAGCAGAAATTCAAAAATTAACGGACGATTTCACATTGAAGATTGATAATCTAATAGAAGCCAAAGAAAAAGATATTATGACACTATAATCATGATCATCATTTGAGCTTTAACTTTCATTAGCTTCACACAGACAATCTATTATTGCAACAACTCAAATACTTCATCAAGGTTAGGAGCCAAAATGATCTCTGTTCGCCGGTTCTTTTGCCTAGCATCCGATGATGTTCCTGGATCAACAGGCATAAATTCACTCCGTCCGGCAGCTGTTAACCTTCTAGGATCTATAGTGCTTCCATCGAGCAGGATACGAATAATTGCCGTTGCACGTTGAACACTTAAATCCCAATTATCCTTAAATTTCGAACCAGCAATTACAGGTACATCATCAGTATGACCCTCAATCATTATATGAATATCAGGATTTTGTTCCAAGACACCTGCAAGTTTTTGAAGAGCATCTTTACCTCTGGCATACACTTCTATACTCCCACTGCCAAACAAAAGCTTTTCTTCGAGAGAAACATAAACCTTCCCGTTCTTTTTTGTTATGGTAAGCCCCTGGTTTTCGAAACCCATTAGAGCTACAGACAGTTTCTGCTTTAACGCATCAGCTTCTTTATCTTTCTTTTCAAGTATGCTTTGCAGTTCGATAAGCTGTGCATTCTGCATCTGCAATTCCCTTTTAAGTTTTGCCAGTTCTTCCCGATCCTTATCCAGTTGTGATTGCATCTGATTGAGCTGGTCTTCACGTTGGTATAGATCCCGTTGTGTATTATCCAATCTTCCCATTAAGTTTCGGGTTTCCGCATCACTTCCACTAATTAGTGTCTGATGTGCTTCCTGTAATTCTTCGTAACGTTTATTTAACTGATTGTAACGGCTCTTAAGATTCTTTAATTCTTCAGCATTTGTCAATCCATTCTCCATCATACGTCTCCTGGCTTCTTCTGCCAATTCAAGATTGGCCTGGAGCTCGGTATTTTCTACTGTGAGTTTTTCATTTTCTGTCCAAAGTTCTTCCCTTTCTCTTTTACAATGATCTCTTTCCGATTCTACTTCAGATAAATATTTTGGGGGGGCACAATCATAAAAGATGATCAGCCAAAGAAACAATATACTGATTTTAAATGTTATAGTTCTCATAGCAGATTAAGTATAAAATAAAACGAAATTACAAGAACGAGAGTGTCTACTCAAACTATCTCATTAAGAATTATTAACTTTGAACGATTTTGTTTCTGATAAACCATGATTTCATCTTACCCATTTTTGGATACTATTAACAGTCCTCATGATTTAAAGAAATTAAAAATTGAGGAATTGGTACAGGTTAGCAAAGAATTGCGGCAGTTTATCATTGATATAGTATCCAGTAATCCTGGCCATCTTGGTGCAAGCTTAGGGGTAATAGAGCTCACCGTCGCTCTTCATTACACTTACGATACACCTTTTGATAAAATCGTCTGGGATGTTGGTCATCAGGCATATGGGCATAAAATCCTTACCGGGCGCAGAGATCTGTTTCATACCAATCGCAAGTACGAGGGAATTAGTGGATTTCCTAAAATGGACGAGAGTGAATACGACGCATTTGGCGTTGGTCATGCATCTACTTCTATATCAGCAGCCCTGGGTATAGCAGTTGCTGACAAGCAAAAAGGAATAAAAAGAAATGTTGCAGCAATTATTGGAGACGGTTCAATGACCGGAGGCTTAGCTTTTGAAGGGCTGAATAATGCAGGTATAGAGAACACAGATCTGGTTGTTATTCTGAATGATAATAATATTTCAATTGATCCAAGTGTAGGAGCACTGAAGGAATATCTCACAGATATAGCTACATCACGTACATACAATCGTTTTAAAAATGACATCTGGAATCTTCTTGGTAAGATAAATAAAATTGCTCCGCATGCACGAGAATATGCTCAAAAGCTTGAGAATGGTATAAAATCCGTTCTACTTCGGCAAAGCAATTTTTTTGAAGCGATGAATTTCAGGTATTTTGGGCCAATTGACGGGCATGATGTATTACATATAGCACGTATTCTGGAGGATTTAAAAAATATAAAAGGACCAAAACTCCTTCATATTCTCACCAAAAAAGGCAAAGGTTTTAAACAGGCTGAATTGAATCAGACCCAATTCCATGCACCTGGAAAATTTAATAAGGAAACAGGAGAAATTATTAAAATAAAATCTGATTCTTTACGACCGCCTTTGTATCGGGATGTTTTCGGTTATACGCTTCTTGAATTGGCAAAAAAGAACAATAAAATTATTGGTATTACTCCGGCCATGCCCACGGGCTGTTCACTTAAGATTATTATGGATGAACTACCTGAAAGAACTTTTGATGTTGGTATTGCTGAACAACACGCGGTAACTTTCTCTGCAGGTCTTGCCTCACAGGGTATGATTCCTTTCTGCAATATATATTCATCTTTTATGCAACGTTCCTACGATCAAATCATCCACGACGTTGCATTACAAAAGCTCAATGTTGTCTTTTGTCTGGACAGAGGAGGATTAGTGGGTTCAGATGGAGCAACACATCATGGAGTTTTTGATTTGGCTTACATGCGCAGTATTCCGAACATGGTTGTAGGTGCTCCTATGGATGAAATAGAATTGCGAAATATGATGTATACAGCCCAGTTAGAGAAATATGGGCCCTTTTCAATAAGATATCCCCGTGGAAGAGGATACTCGGTACATTGGCAGAAATCTTTTGAAGAATTAATACCAGGAAAAGCACGTAAGTTGACTGATGGATCTGATATAGCCATTTTATCGATTGGGCATGCAGGAAATCTTGTACAGGAAGCATTAAAAAAACTTAAGACATCCCCTATTATCAGCATAGCACATTATGATATGCGTTATGCCAAACCTCTTGATGAACAGTGCTTACATAGTGTTTTCAAACAGTTCGATCAGATTATTACTATAGAAGATGGGACAATAGTAGGAGGATTTGGCACTGGTGTGATTGAATTTATGTGCGATAATGCCTATCATGCACAGGTAAAAAGGCTGGGAGTTCCTGACCGTTTTATTGATCAGGGAACCCAGAGTGAATTATATGTCGAGTGCGGATTTGATCCTGATAGTATTATATCTGCGATTCGCTCTGTTGTGAAACCAGGTGTTCTTTTTAATGTTGGGTGAATTCTTACTGACAATTTAGTATTTCAAGTACTTTAGGCACTTAAGGCACTGAGTAGTTACCATAATTCTATAGGATGCTTATATTCTGTTGGAGTCATTCCAGTCTGTTTTTGAAAGCATTATTAAAGGATGATTTGGTATTGAAACCTACTTCAAATAAAACTTCAAGTATTGTCTTGTTTTCTTCTTTGGATGAGGATAATAATCTTTCTGATTCTTTGATACGGTAAGAGTTAAAAAGCATAAAATTTTTTTCCTTCCATAATATGAATATGCTCTGATATGGAACGTGGTGGAATTAACACTTTACGTCCAAGACTCATCAGAGAAATGTTAGGATTCAGAAAGGACTGATCCGTTTCCATATACCTGAGTAATCTTTTATAATTTTCATTACGCATTTGTTTTGAAAGGGATAGTTTCCTGTTTTCCGGCACATTATTAATTTCAACGAAAATGGATACCTGTGTTAAAGCTTTATATATAAATAAATAGCAAAAGAGTACAAAAATTGTAAATAAACTTATTTCAACTATAGATTTAATTAGATTGGAATAAAAATCAGAAATATAGCGAGTTAGATCAACTAACCATAAACAAATTATACCAACGAAAATAAACCTGATCCATAAGTAATTATTCTTTTCTGCTGATGAATAATAGCTAAGTCTGTCTTGGAATGAAGAATACGAAAGAATGCATAAGTAAAATGCAGAAGTATAAAGAAAAACAAAAGATGATCATATATAAGGCAAATGAACACAATGAGTTATAAAATAGTCAAATAAGCGAAAGAAAAACATATTCAGGATATTTATGGCCAGAGCAAGAAAGAATAGGCCTACTAACAGATTGCTTAGTCTTTTCCCTCTTTTATGAGTAAACAAGAGAATAGAAAAAACTAGTAGTTAAAAAATTGTAAGAATGATGAGCATTTCTTCTATCTCAAAAATCATAATTTACAATTAATTTAACTTGTTGTTTAAGGCAAATAATTCTTAAGAAACGCTTAATTCAGGGAGTTATTTAGATCAATTCTTTGTTGCTGGAATGTAGTTGAGAAAGGAGTATACTAAATTCAACCATTAACGTGTAATGAAGAAGAACGTGCCCAGATCATCTTCAAGCCCGGTAATTCGTCCAAACTCTGGTGATTGATGGGAACTGTTTCGTAACACAATACTTACTCGTTTGGCAATATCATCTATGGTTACACAATCGTCTTCATTATTAAGAAGGGTATTGGCAAAAACACGGGTAAAAAGAGAATTGTCATAGGCATAACCTGAACCGGCAGATGTAAATACTTGTGTTGACTTTTTCAATGCGAGCTGAGTGTTTGAACAAGCGGCACCATTGATAATTCCTCTCATAGCCAAACAGAAACTTTGACCGGTTTCACAAGCGTCACTTACAACTAGTAAATGAGTAAGAGAAGTATAGGAGTATAAGGATGCTTTTAACGCATTGATATTAAAATAACTGAATTCAACATCCATTGTTGCATCGCTCGGTATCCAGTATCCGGTACCGTTCAGATTCTTACCATGTCCGGCAAACCAAATAAACAGAGAATTGACGTGATTAGCCCGAATCAAATCACGAAGGTCAATCGAGAAGAATCGCTCTAATTCTCGTTTGGTAAGATTTTTCTTTACTATTACCTTATTTATCTTATACCTGGAAAGCGCTTGTTGCATAAGCTGAATATCCTGCGCAGGTGAATTCAGGTTAGGAAAATCCTTGTATTCAGAGTTTTCAATAAGCACTACCCATGTTTTACCCATGGGACTATCGTCGCTTAAAACTCTTCCATCGCGCCTGAAAAGGAATTCTTTTTCAGTAATATTCCCATATTCATCGGAGGCTGAAATATGAATTCGGTTTTTCCTGGTAATATCAATGGAGGCTGAAAATCGTGGATTAAAATCACTTCGTGCGTAACTTGCATTAACATTCTCAATTTCAATACTGGCAATTAAACTTTCATCTTCAACTTGTCCATCTAAATACAGGTAATTGTCATCTGAATTGATTGTAATTATACCATCATCTCCAACATACGGAGTATGCAAAAAGATCCGGGGAGAGTGAGTCTCAATTCTTTGTATCGCATAACTAACAGTGGTAGTATTATTATAGATGTCAACAACTGAAACGGTGATAAATTCAAGGTCATATACATTTATCTTGTCAGTAAAATCTTCTTTGTATTTTCCTGCGTCGTCATTCAATAAAGTATCATTATTTACTCTAAGTAATCTGATCTTACTCTCCTCTTTAATCGTACCGGATATTGTAATTTCATCTTTATCATTTGGCACGGGTACCTGAAAATTTGAGCTCAGAATTGGATTTGTGAGGCTTATAACCGGTTTATTCGATTCGCGATTGAGCTCAAAGATTTTATTTTCAATAATAAGGACATATTCAGGACTAAGATCGTCCGAGAAGTTAAGTAACAGAGAGTAATCAGATATGGCCTTTGATTTCTTCCCTATTTGTTCATATGCACTTGCCCTTTTCTTTAAAGCGTCCAGGTTCATTACATCATAATTGAGGGCAAGAGTAAAATCGTTTGTTGCATTCTGGAGTTGAGCATACTCCAGATAATACCCACCTCGTAGTAAAAAATAATTGGTGTTTGCAGTATCAATTGATATTGCTTTTGAAATATCTGAAATAGCGTTGTCAAATTCTTTTTGACGACTATAGCATTTGCTGCGTGTTAAATATGCATCTGAGTTATCTTTGTCATGTTGTAGAATATACGAGCAATTTTCAATGGCATAATTTATTTTCCCGATTTCCAATTGTAACTTGGCCAAAGCTAAAAAAGCATCAATTAGCAACTTGTCTTTGATGATGGCTTTTTCGAAATCTTGTTCTGCTTCTTGATACTTTTCCAAGGAGAACTCGGAAAGGCCCTTTAGATAGAAAGCATAAGCCGTATTTTTTGAATCAACCGCCTTTTCAGCAGCCTGTTTAGCTTCAGAGTATCTGTTAAGAGTAAGATATATTTTGCACTGGAGAATATATGCCTCATGAAATTTTTGTTTCTTTTCAATCGCATTATCAATGTTTGTTAAAGATTGTTCTAAATGATTCAAATCAAAAAGTATCTCTGCTGAACGAAAATAATTCTCTGCCGGATTTGTTTCGAATACTGCTGCATAAACAAAATCACTTGCAGCATCCTCCAGGTTTTTAAGGTATTCATTAGCTATAGCCCGTTCCTCATAGGCACGGCCATTCTGAGGATCTAAATTGATAGCTATAGTATATTGTTCAATTGCCTCTTCGTAATAACCATTTTCAATGAATTGCTTGGCAGCTTTAATGTGCTGTTTGGAACTTTGTCCTGAGAGATAAATTCCAAATGAAATGAATAGTAAAACAAAAAAGCCTCGTAACATTAATGAATCAATGAGATATGATGAATTATTAAATTTCGAGTGCAATAATACAAAAACATTGCCAAACTTTATCAATCTTACTGAAATTCAAATGATTTACCAATAATAAAACCTGATAAATGAATGCGGGGCTTTTACTGTTTTACCAGAAAGTTAAATGATACTTATTTAGTTCTTTATCAAACTTACGGGATCCGGGTAAAATTTCTTCCAGATGCCTCCAGAATGATGTCTGATGATTTTTTTCTTTTGTATGCATTAATTCATGCAAGATAACATAATCAATAAGATGATCTGGCAGACGCATCAGATGCAAATTAAAATTGAGGTTATTAGCAGCTGAACAACTACCCCACCTGGTTTTGACATTTTTAATAGTTAACTGTTTGTATTTGAAATTGTATTTAGAAGCAAGTTCTTTAACACGATGTGGCAAATACTTTTTGGCTTCAATGCGCCATGTTTCTTCTATCGTTTTGCGAATGAAATTTTGAATCCGGTGATCATCCACCATAGACATTTCCGGATACCATACGATAATCTTATTACCTGACACAACGGATTTTATTGTTTTTTTGTGATGTTTTAGTATATGGAGCTGGTGTGTTCGGGTTTTGAAATCTAAGCTTTCAGTAAAGACGGTATTTTGGTTCTTTACAACAGCTTGCTTTTTTAGTGATTTTTCAATCCAGCTT
>DAOUOU010000187.1 GCA_030626465.1 Bacteroidales bacterium | reverse complement strand
GTCCCAATTTCGGAATCTCTCTCAGAGGTATGTCAAGACTATCTCGATCACCGGAGAAAGCTTCCCGTATTGCAATCTGATGATAGTCCATTCTTTATTTCCCTGAACGGATCAGCATCTGTACCACATACCTTTATTTGGTACTTCCGGATTGTACTCAGAGCCGCGGGAATACCATACACTGGGAACTATCGTGGACCAAGAATCCATGATATTCGCCATACTTTTGCCTGTCATGCATTGGCAAATATGGCAGAATCTGGTATTGATCTGTATACTTCATTGCCAGTCCTGTCCACGTATCTTGGTCATCAGTCATTAAGCGCAACAAATGGATATGTAAGGCTAACTGCTGCGATGTATCCAGGACTGCTTAAAGACGTTGATATGATTTGTTTGAATGTATTTCCTAATATTGAAACCTATGAAGCCGACTGATTTTTCAAAATACCTGACAGACTATCTTACGAGATACCTGTCTCATGAACGAGGTTGCAGTTCCAATACGATTATAGCATACCGGGATACCTTTGTTCTTTTTATAACCTTTATGCATCAAATCAAGAAGATAAAGGCTGAGAAGCTATTTATGAAATCAATAACCAAAGCTTCTGTTGTTGAGTTCCTTGATTGGCTACAGTCGGAACGAAAATGTAGTGATACAACAAGAAACCTGCGGCTTGCAGCGTTACATTCCTTCTTCAAATATGTACAGTACCAGAACCCGGATAATTTGTACCAATATCAGGATATCATGTCTGTCAAAGTGAAAAAAGCCAGGAAAAAAGCAATAAATTATCTTACGGTAGACGGCATTAAGTTGCTTCTTGAACAACCAGATATAACTACAAAAAGAGGGCGTCGGGACCTGGCACTATTATCGCTTATGTACGATACCGGAGCACGGGTACAGGAAATGATAGACCTGACTCCCTCGGCAATCCACCTTGACAAGCCATATACAATACAAATTACCGGTAAGGGTAATAAAACCCGTATTGTTCCTTTATTGGAAGAGCAAGTCAATATTTTGCGGAATTATCTGACCGAATTTGATTTGCTCAAGCTCCACACAAGGTCATATCCCTTGTTTTTCAATAGCCGTCACGAAAGATTGACCCGTGCGGGGATCACTCATATATTGTTGAAATATGCAGATAAAGCCAGAAAAAGGGATCCAAAACTTATACGTGAGAAATTAAGTTGCCATTCTATACGCTGCTCTAAAGCAATGCATTTGCTGCAGGCTGGAGTCAACCTAGTGTATATAAGGGACATTCTTGGGCATGTGTCTGTCCAAACTACTGAAATTTATGCCAGAGCTGACTCCAAACTGAAGCGGGAAGCTATTGAAAAGGCTTACGTTGATGTTGCTCCTAAAGTAGAACCGTTCTGGGAAAACAATGAAAATCTGCTTGGTTGGTTGAAGAGTTTTTAAGTTTTTCTAAAATATTATGCAAAGAGATATGCCTTTTATTTGATAATAATGTACTGATTAATAGTATTGTAAGGTTTTTCTCTTTGCATAATCATTTTGTATACATAACATGAGAAGGAAGACAAGAACGGTTACCGTTTTGTATTGGCGACCCTTATCAATAATAAGTTCTGTAGTATTAAAGAACTAAGCGAAGCGTTAGGAGTGCCGAAAAAAAATGTAGAGAGGTACGCCAAGTCTTTACGGGATCATGGTATGGCATACTTTTTCAACAGGAAGGAAACACGAGGGCAATGCCACAAGATGACCCCAGCCAAAATTGAAAAGGCACAAAAATTACTAGACCTTGGATATTCACAACAAGGCACGGCAAAAGCGATAGGGGTAAGTGAAAGTGCTATCCGCTATCATATCAAGGCAAATACTTTAAAAAAAAAGTAGGTGTTATCACCCCGGTTCCAGCCACCACTCCCAGGGAACGTGATATTGCTGATTTTCTGGTTTCGGACATGATCGGTGTAGCTGCCACACGGGTTGAGAATCGGGTGTTTGCTGCCTTAGGCCTTCAAAAATCAGATATTTCTTTTGATTCCTGTGAAAGCGTTGAATATGGAGGAGTATTGTTTTTGCTTCCTTTCCTGTTAGCCAACGGCCTGTTGAGTTACAAGAAATACTATTCCCAAAGACATTCGGGATACTATGATTTTGACAGCGTGATACTAACCCTGGCGTTCATGTACCTAAGCCGGATTAAAAGCGTAGAACAATTGAAACACTATAGCCCTGGTGAAATGGGTAAATTACTTGGCCTGGACAGGATCCCCGAGGCACGTTGCCTGAGAGGAATAATCAAAGAGTTAAGCATACAGGAAAGAGCCTGCGAGTGGAATGCCTATCTTTCAGAGGACTGGATCGACCATGAGGACACGAGTATATATTATATTGACGGCCATGTTCAGGTTTATCATGGGCACCTGGCCAATCTGGGCAAAAAACATGTTAGCCGCCAAAAGCTTTGCCTGCCTGGAATGATAGAATTCTGGGTAAACAATGCTGATGGTCTGCCCTATTTCTATGTTACCGGACAGGTCAATGAGAAATTGCAAGAGATGATCACAACCCAATTGGCTCCCCGGTTACTTGAGCTAACTAATGGTAAAGTCAGCCAACAGGAACTTGACACGGATGAATTGCTTCCCAGGTTCACCCTCGTGTTTGACAGAGAAGCTTATAGTCCCTCGTTTTTCAGGCATCTATGGGAATCTTTCCGGATAGCTGTAATCACCTATAGAAAAAATGTAAAAGATAAATGGGATGAGAAAGATTTTTCTGCTTATGATGTTGATACCGAGGTGGAAACTACCATGTATTTATGTGAAAAGGAGGTAGAACTCAATGGAGTTAAGATGCGGGAAGTACGCAGGCTCACCGAGACCGGTCACCAAACCAGTGTGATTACCACCAACTATAAACTATCTACCATCCTGATAGCTTTATACATGTTTTCCAGATGGACCCAGGAAAATTTTTTTAGATATATGAGGCAGGAATACGATATAGATAGGATTATACAATATGGTGTAGATGAAATAGATAAAACCACCATGGTTGTTAATCAGAAGTACAGCAATTTAACGCAAAGACTGAAGAAGTTGAGAGAGAAAAAAGCCCGGCGCCAGGCAAAACTTTATGCCTTGGTGACAGAAAATATTAAAGGAGAAATGGAGCAAACCGGGAAAAACATTAAGAAGCAATTATGCTTCAGGCAAGAAATCGAATTGTTTGAAGCAGAAGAACAGGAGATCCTGGCACAAAGAAAGCAACAACCATACAGGATAAGCATAGATGAAATGCCAGAACATTCGAGATATAATAAACTGAAAACGGAAAGTAAACATTTACAAAATATCATCAAGATAATCTGTTACAGAGCCGAAACAGCTATAGCCAATTTGCTTACTGCTCATTACCGGAAAGGCTCCAATGAAATAAGAGCATTGGTAAAAAGTATTATATTTACAAAGGCTGATATATATCCGGATTATAAGTCAAATATTCTTACGGTTAGATTGAATAGCCTGGCAACACCCAGAGACAATATGGCTATAAATGAAATATGTCAGACGCTAAATGATTATGAGGCGGTCTTTCCAGGTACAAAACTCAAGCTGGTTTTAAAAACTGCGACAGTGACGCCTGCGAGAGATCAGGAGGTCTGAACTTATCATATATTTCGGCTATGTCACCATTTGTATCTATTTTAACTCTGTAATATTTGTTTTCAAGAAAATTATAATCCACTTTTAATTCTCCTCCTGCAGCTTCTTTCGGTTTTTTCTTGCCGGGTCTTACATCAAAAACGGATAAGCCGATTGAGGGTACTTTTGCAATAAATATAAATTGTACCTTATTGTTTTTCTGTCCGGTAATTTGCGATTCAACCCTATTTCCATCACTATCATAAACGGTTATAGAATGATATCCATTGTTATCTATCTCCGCTTCAACAACATCCAATCTTTCAATTCCAAGTGAATTATAAACTACAACAGGTATGCCTTTTACCCTGGTGTCCATCTGGCTAATTACCGCTCATGCTGAATTTTTCAAAACGGCAGCAAACCCATTCATGGCTATTACCTCATCATTCCATGAATATTCATAAGCTTTGGGGATACTCGTTCCGGCAAGAATGTCGTGCATCTGGTTGGCAAGCACTCTTTCCCATGCATTATTCAATTTCTCTTTAGGATATTCATTAATACCGAACCGATGAGCCATCACAGCTATTTTTTCTGCTGCTAATGCAAGATGCTCGTTTTCCCTGTTCCACCTTTTCATGTATGCCTGAGACGTAAGTACCCCCGCAGAGCTTCCCGTTAGAAGAAGATCTCCTTTATAGACAGGAAGTTTTTCTCTTAACTCAGGTGTAATCTCTTTATACATTCTATCAGATGCTGCAGGTATAATCTTGATTCGACTATACTTATTATTCAGGCTTGCAAGGAGTCTCTTTACATCGTCCTCCCTCGGAGCTCCGCCCTGATCACCCACACCATAGTATCTGAAATCGAAATATAAACCATATCTGTCTCCAAACATCCTAATCCTTTCAACCCAAACTGATGTTGTATCAAGACCTTCTTCAATGCGGCCGTTATAATTGGTTGCATTTAAAGCTGCTATAATAGATTTTCCATCCGGACCTTCCCAAACCCCAACATTAAACGGAATACCTTTAGCACATCCCCAGCTTAATTTTTGTGTGGAAAAACCCAGTAAACCTGCATGAGCTAACAATGAAGGGGTACTTGCCGGAAAACCGAAACAGTCGGGCAACATAAAATCTTTACTCACCTTCCCAAATTCTGTTTTAAAAAACCTATTACCATACAATACCTGCCTGAGGATAGATTCAGGCCCTGGAATAAGCACATCACATTCATCCACTGAAGAACCAGAAATGTTCCATCTCCCTTGTTTGATATACGATTTAAGCAGTTTGTATCTTTCAGGGTAATACTCTTTCATCATCTTGTACCTTACCGAACCGGTAAAATTGAACACATATTCCGGGTACTTCTCAAATAGTGTGAACTACCCTGTGCCAAGAGCACAGGGCTTCATTCAAATAAAACAGCTTAGCTATTTTAATTTTTCTCTTCCGTATTTTATTTTTCGCGCTTCGCACGATCGCAATTCAGCCCTGCGTCAAGAACGCAGGGATTTAATGCTAATCTTTAAAATTCTCATCCAGAGTCTTT
>DAOUOU010000119.1 GCA_030626465.1 Bacteroidales bacterium | reverse complement strand
TGGTTAAATGTCAGGCGCCCATCTGGTTGAACTTTAAAGTCGTACGAATAGTCATTGCCAAGCTCAAGGTGGTCAACAGGTGTGCCATCATTTTCAAGTATCATGATATAGTAGCCAATACCTTCATAATTTCCGGATACGGTTAAAAATATTTTCCCGGAAGCCAGAGAATCTTCATAATAAATATTCGCTGTAATGTCAGGAAAATTATCCGGCAACTGACCGAATGTCAAATGATTCATCAATAACAAAGCAGATACTAATGAGAGAAATAAGGTTTTTTGTGCTTTCATAACTTTATATTTTAAGGCTTAGTTTTATTCTATTTCACTTAATATTTAATTTTTATCAATACATTTAATTCAACTGAAACAAGGATTCACGGCTTCTGCTATCATTCAGCTAATTGACTAGGGTATTTCCGCAACATTAAATTTCAGAGTCCATGCGTTGGGATAATTATGAGTAGTTGAGCTGTTTCTAATCACACAAATATAGGTCCCGGGAGTTTTAACCGGAAGAGAAATCAGTTCATTGTGTTTTCCTATGTCCTTTCTTCCCATGCTACTCTCATATTGTTTTACTCCAAGAATCGAATATATTTCCACAAAGATATCACCTGGTTCACTTAAATAATAATAAATCGATAAAAACTGATCCATTGAATTATAGGTGCAATACATTCTCCTTGTATCCTCTGACAACTCCACTTCATCCAGACCGGATATACCGGTTTGAGTCAGGGAGAGATTGTCAATGTAAACATCTCCCGCATCATTTCCGCAATTGATAACAACACGTGCTTCAAGGTCACTCGGGTCTTCCATGGTAAAAACATATATGTAATGATTTTCACGAAACGCGATAAAAGTAGGTCCAATTTGTCCGTAATTTATAAAGGGATCTGTTGCCCTGGTGATTTTGGCTTCAATAATACGTGCGCTTACGGAATAGGCATCAAATTCAAATTTGTACTCAAGGCCATTTTGAAGGGGCAGATTGCCCTGCTGAAGCTGGATATGCGAGGGTTCTGAGCCACCATTACTGATATTAAAATGGTAGTATCCCTCCCCATTCACGTTTCCTGTAGCATCTGCATCTTCATCGATTCCCAAATCCCAGTGAGTATCTCCTTCATTAAAATCGCCATTTAAAATAAAATTCCCTCCCGGTTCGGTAAAATTAACATAAAGCTGTTCAGTATTCGAGTAATCGCTTTCTACATCGGAATTGCTGACTGAAGTAACTCTAAAATAGTACGTCGCATTGTTGTCAAGCGCTGAAAGGTTGATCCATGTATTCGCAGTTTGTGTTATCAGATCAGTAGGTTGTGGGGATTTCCCACCATATACATTGTAGTGTTTCACGTCATCATCACCAAACTTATTGAATATAAGTGTTATCCATGCGGGATAAGCTTCCGCAACCAAATAGGGTTCAGTGAGCATACCATCCCATTCAAAGCGGGAAGTACGGTAACAAACTGTTGAATTAATAAAGTCCGCTTCGTATACTACATCGCCCGCCTGCGTCACTTCTGTTGCCTTTGGCAACAACTGGTCAGCCCAGTTGATAAGAGTATTGCCATTAGGCAATCGCTGAACACTTCCCATCCATTGAGCAAAAAAATCATTTGGCGCATTCCTGTATTCCCATACTTTTTCCGCAATCATATTATCGGTGTCAAGACTAAATTCAACTCCTCTTGAATATTTCAGTTGATGAAAATTGCCATTGTCCATCATTGTATAATTTCCCGGCACTCCCGGTACCGGCCGGAAATCGTGCTGATAAGAAATCCGGTCGTCATCGTTAATAAAATTGAACTGATTGTTTTCACCACCAAGTCTCCAGATTATATCACCTGTCTGACGGTTAATTTTCGTGCACTCATTTAAATGTCGGCTTGAAATAACAATATGCCCATCGTAATCTACAGCTACTGAATTCATATGGACATAGTCGATAAGATATAACGTAAGGTTTTCATGAACAGCATCTGTTATTTCAAAATTATCCCAGCTCCTCCATTCGAAAACTACGTTGTTGTTTTGATCAATTTCCTGTACGTGATTGCCCATTACCAAAGCATTAGGTTTCCCACCAGGCACCAGTGCACTCATATCGACCGCCTGTATATCCAATGCAATTAAAATGACATGTCCTTCGGAAGTCAGTTGAATATCATGTTCGTCAGTAAAATATCCGTTCTGGCATAAAAAAGTATCAACAATATTGTAATGCTTATCCAAACCTACAAAACCATCCACAATTTCTCTTGCGTATCGCGTAAGTAAACCTGTTGGCTGTGGCTTAAAATCCATTGAATTCTCCGCAATTTTCCGATAGAAAACAGGAGTTCCATCATTCTCCAGAATAAGGATATAAGAAGGGGTTGACATGTTACTTAGAAAAATATAGCCCGGAGCAGTCTGTTCAATTATGGCAGGCTCAAAATAAGGAAAGTCGCCTGGCACTGCTACACCATTTATTACATGAGGTACATCTGCCTTGTCAATTAACGATGCGGTTTTTTGAAGAGCAACAGACCTGTTTTTCCTGTCACTTTTGTCTGGAATACGATGAGATGGATAAACCGGATGATCCTGGCTTGAGCTTGACACCTGGAATGCATAGGAGTAATCAGGAATTCCAAACTGTTCCAGGCGAAGGAACACAGTTATTTCCTCACCCTTAAGAAAAGGTTTGTCGGATTTAAAAATACAGGTTTTCAGATCGTCAGAGGTAGCAACCTTTCCACTGTAATCCCCATGAATATTTCCTGTTATCTTAAAAATTTCTGATTCTCTCTTATCAAAATAAACACCTTCTATACGAAGGAGAATATTGGCTTTTGGAGAGACCATTTTACTCTCAGGCAGGGGAAACAGATACTGAATTGATCTGTCATAATTCTGCGAGCTGACATGTGAAGATGCAACAATTACAATTCCTGTTAAAACAAATATCATTCTTTTGCACATACCTTCTTATCTTTATGAGACCACTAAATAGTAAATTAGCTATCAGAATGCCATAAATTGGTAACTTAAGATTACTTTATTATAGAGAATTCACCATCAGTACCGGTAAAGCTAAAACATATTTTGAATAATTAAATTTGAATATCGTCATGCAGCAATTTTAACAAATAGATGGTATGTTCGGGTTGACGAATATCATGTACCAGAATAAAATTTTAGGGTATTTTAATGATTTTAAAATATTTCACTGATGAAAATAGGATGTGTTAAAGAAATTAAAAAACATGAATATCGTGTAGGATTGATCCCTACAGATGTGAAATCTTATGTTACACGTGGACATAAAGTATATATTGAGCACAATGCAGGAGATGCGGCAGGTTTCGAAGATGAAATGTATCGTAACTCGGGCGCCACAATATGTGATCAGCGGGAAGAAATCTTTTCTTCCTGTGAAATGATTGTTAAAGTAAAGGAACCCATAGCTGAGGAGTACAATTTGTTCCGTGAAGATCAAATTTTATATACTTATCTGCATCTTGCAGCAAACAGGGAGCTAACAGAAACATTAATAAAGAAAGGCATCAAAGCTGTTGCATACGAAACAATTGAAGACGAAGAAGGCCACCTGCCATGTCTGAAACCAATGAGCGAAATTGCCGGTCGACTCGCAGTACAGGAAGGAGCAAAATATCTTGAAAGAACATATGGTGGCAGAGGAGTTCTATTGGGAGGTGTTCCAGGGGTTGCCCGAGGTAAAGTAGGGATCATAGGAGGAGGGGTTGTTGGTATGAATGCCTGTAAAATAGCCTCAGGTATGGGTGCTGATGTTACGATTCTTGATATAAGTGCTACCCGTCTGGCCTATCTCGACGATATTTTCGGATCAAGAATAACTACTCTTTATAGTACCGATGCAAATATTGAACACGTGCTTTCAGAAAGTGATGTTCTGATTGGCGGAGTATTATTGCCTGGTGCTAAAGCACCGGTTTTGGTTAAGAGGGATCATCTTAAGATCATGCAAAAAGGAGCTGTGATTGTTGATGTGGCTGTCGACCAGGGTGGTTGCGTAGAAACAATACGCCCCACCACTCACGACGATCCTGTTTATATGATCGATGATGTTGTACATTACGGAGTTGCAAATATGCCCGGAGCGGTGGCTCTTAGTTCAACAAAAGCCCTGACCAGTACAACTCTTCCTTATGGTTTAATGATTGCAGAACTTGGTTTGGAGGAAGCGTGCCGTCAATCGCCTCATATTTACAAAGGAGTGAATGTCTATAAGGGCAAATGTGTGTATGAGAATGTGTCAATAGCATTTGATATGAATTTCACCGAGCTCAAAACTTTAATATAATACTATTCCTTCTTTTTAGGATTCTTAATAAAAAATCCTATTTCCTCCAGAGAAGTAATAATATCATAATCCTTGAGGTACACGTTCTGAGGAACATCAAGATGCACTGATGTAAAATTCAGAAGTCCCCTGACACCTGAATCAACAAGCAGATTTGTAATGTTCTGTGCTGCTTCAGAGGAGGTCGTTAAAACCCCTATATCAACCGAAAGATCTTTAATATAAGATCGGATTGTGGAAATATGATAACAAGGGACACCATCAACTTCTTCATTAATTTTGGTGGGATCTATATCAAATCCTGCAACAATATTCATTTTTACCTGATTTTTTATGATAAACCTGGTCACTGCTCTTCCAAGATTTCCCATTCCTATTATAGCTACATTGTGACCCTGTTCAGAATCAATAGTCCGACCAGTAAGCTTAATTAATTCCTCAATATGGTATCCTTTTCGATGGTTTCCTGACAATCCGATCAGCATGAGATCTCGCCGAACCTGAACAGGGGTCAAATCCAGCGATCTTGCGAGGTGATGTGAAAAAATATAAACTCTATCTGATTTCTTAAATTTATTGAGAAGTCTGCGATACTTGCTAAGTCGTTCAGTAGTCCGGGGTGAAAGGTCCATTGATAATTTTTCCGATAATTAATTTAGTTTAGCGTTTTATTTACTTGAAACCAAAAGCTAATTTAAATCTAAAACCAATAAAAACAAATTTGAGTCAAGGAACTTCATCTGACAACAAAAACTTAGGTTTCCTATTACACATTAAAGGACGTGTTCAGGGTGTCGGTTTCAGACCATTCTTATACCGCCTGGCCGACTCACTTGGGTTGAAAGGATATGTTTACAATCGCCCGGATGGAGTAATTGCTCATATTGAAGGTAATGAAACGAAATGCAATGCATTTTTAAGGAACCTGAAAAAAGAAGCTCCTCCGGCCTCGAACATAAAAGAAATTTTTTCGGAGCAAACAGAATTGAACGACTTCCATGATTTTAAAATAATCTCCAGCAAACAATCGGAGCGAATCATTACAGAGATCAGTCCCGATATCGCCATCTGCCAGGATTGTATTCATGAATTAAAATCTGATAACCGAAGGAACCATTACCCGTTTATCAATTGTACCAACTGCGGTCCCCGGTTTACCCTGGTTGATGATTTTCCTTATGACAGGATCAATACAACTATGGCTGAATTTGAGATGTGTACAAATTGCCGGTACGAATTCAATAATCCCATAGACAGAAGATTCCATGCCCAGCCCGTATCATGTCATGAATGTGGACCGATCTACGAATTTTTCTGGAAAGGAGAAAAGGATGTTGACTTTGACTCAATTGTTAAAACACTGGGAGCAAATATCAATAGCGGAATGGCTGTTGCTATGAAGGGACTGGGAGGTTATAATCTTACTTGTGATGCATGCAATGAAGTTGCAATAGAAGAACTTCGAAAGTATAAAGTGCGCGAGAAAAAACCTTTTGCAGTGATGTTCAGATCCTTAGAAATCATTAAGGAAGTTTGCAAGATCTCAGATACCGAGGAAGAGATCCTAACATCCTGGCGCATGCCAATTGTAATTCTCGAGCATATCCGCAAAGGTTACCTTGCATTTAACTGTAATGCCGGCCTCGATTCGATCGGAGCTTTTCTGCCTTACCTGCCTTTACATTATTTATTATTTAAGGAACTTGAAACAGATGCCATTGTACTTACGAGCGGGAATGAATCAGATATTCCTATTCTTTATCAGGAAGAGAAAGCTTTGCATACTTTTAAAAAAATTACAGGTGGTTTATTAATAAACAATCGAAAAATAGCACGAAGAGCTGATGATTCAGTTGTCAAAGTAATCGATAATAAACCACGCATAATGCGAAGGGCAAGAGGATATGCCCCTGAACCAATCGATTTGCACTTCGATACCAGTGGCATTCTGGCCGCCGGAGGTGAATTATCTAATTGTTTTTGCATAGGTAAAGAAAAGCAGGCAATTCTAAGTCAGCATATTGGAGACCTGAAGAACTTTGAAACCTATGAGTTTTTCTGTGAAAACATTTCTGAATTCAGCAGATTGTATCGATTCAAACCTTCACAAATAGTCTGTGATCTTCACCCCGATTATCTTTCAACTCAATATGCCCGGGAGGCAAATTTACCCTTCAGTCAGGTCCAGCACCATCATGCACATATTACTTCAGTGATGGCCGAATACAATTTGAAAAATTCTGTAATTGGTATTAGTTATGATGGTGTCGGTTACGGAAGCGATGGCAATATTTGGGGAAGCGAAGTTATGGTGGCGGATTACCACGACTTTAAACGAATCAGTCATTTTGAATACCTTCCTCTTCCCGGTGGTGATGCCGCAACAAAGCAACCCTGGAGAACAGCACTGTCTTACTTATATCATGCATTAGGAAAAGATATATGGCAGTTTAATATCCCATTCTTCTCAAAAACAGATCGTAAGGAAGCAGAGAAACTTATTGTTGCAATGGATAATAAAATAAATAGTCCTCTGTGTTGCAGTGCAGGTCGATTGTTTGATGCTGTTGCTGCCTTGCTCTGTATTTGTTTTGAAAGCCATTACCATGCTGAGGCACCTCTGCTTATGGAAAATTATCTGATTGATGATCATAATGAATCCTATTCATTCAGTGGTGATACACAAATATCCTTTACAGCAATGATCCGCGAGATAATACTGGATATTACCGGTAATAAATCTCCAGGTTCAATTGTAACTAAATTTCATAATACAATTGCCCTGGCAGCCTTGCATCAGGTCAGGGTAGCTTATAAGGAAAGCGGAATCAAACAGGTAATTTTAAGCGGAGGCACCTTTCAGAATAAATACCTCACGGAAAAATTAGTACATTTGCTCAATCAAGCTCAGTTTGAAGTTTTCTACCCGCAAGAGGTGCCTTGCAATGACGGAGGAATAGCTCTGGGACAACTTGCTATTGCAGCAAACAAACAAATGTAAATTATGTGTTTAGGAATTCCGGCAAAAATAATCCGAATCGATGGCGAATTTGCTGAGGCCAATATTAATGGTGCTACTATAAAAGTTGGTATTCAATTACTTGATAAGGTGCAAATCGGCGACTATGTCCTTGTTCATACAGGCTACGCACTGGAAATATTAAGTGAAAAAGAAGCTCTTGAAACCATAGATACTTTAAGGGAACTTGAACAATTCAACGACGAATCAACTTTACCAGAGGAATGAATTTCACCGATGATTTTCGCAACGAGAAATTCGTAAAATCACTTCTGGCTGAAATACATGCAATTTCATCCCAAGCTATCAGAATCATGGAAGTCTGTGGTGGTCATACTATGGCTATCAGGAAATTTGGTATACATACTATGCTGCCATCACATATTGAATTATTATCTGGTCCCGGCTGTCCGGTTTGTGTAACCGATCAGCGTTATATCGACCTTGCCATTGCATATGCAAAAAGAAAAGATGTTATTTTGCTGACATATGGCGATTTGTTGCGTGTGCCAGGCTCTTTCTCCTCTCTTGATGATGAGAAGGCAAATGGTTCTGATGTTCGTATCATTTATTCCACAATACAGGCATTGGATATTGCACAACAGAATCCTGAAAAGAAAATAGTCTTTGCAGCTATCGGATTTGAAACTACTGTTCCGGGAACAGCCATAGCTATATTAAAGGCCAGAGAAGAAAGACTAGCTAACTTTTTTGTTATTAGTGCTCATAAAACAATGCCTCCCCCAATGAGCGCTTTAATTGAAGAAGGTATTCCAATACATGGTTATATAGGTCCGGGACATGTGAGTGCCGTTGCAGGAAGCAAGATCTTCTCATCACTGGCAGTAAAATACAATATTCCAATTGTTATCTCCGGTTTTGAACCTGTCGATCTGCTTCAATCCATCATGTTTTTAACAGAAATGATTCATGAAGGAAAAAGCGGGGATAACAATTGGAATATTGTATTTTACTGCCAGTGATAAGAAGATCTTGCTTCCTGCAACGGCACTCACATGTCCCGG
>DAOUOU010000191.1 GCA_030626465.1 Bacteroidales bacterium | reverse complement strand
TTTTCACTTCTGATATGCCACCCAAACGATGTGGTCCCCAGCTTTGTATTTGTACTCAAGTTTAACTGAGCACCAAATACATCATTTATATGATGATTGTGCTGAGAATACCAGTCAATAGTATCTCTTGAAGTTTTTGAAGGGTCATTGCTTATGCAGATCCCATTTTCTATTCTGTACCAGTCTCTATCCTCCCTGAAATATTCAAACCGATCGCGATGTCGACGCCAATATATTCCGGGTTCAATTTTTATTATTCTTCCGCTCTTGTAGGAAATTGAAGTAAAGATCATTTGATTATGCTCAAATTGTTCAGGTAAGGCAGGTGAATAAAAACCGTTTGCTCCAAATTCACGAAACGCAAAGCCCAGCTGTATGTCCAGTATATTTTCATGGGAATGTAACTGTCCCTGGTAAAAGAGGTTATGTTTATTGTAGTCGGTATTGTAAGTATAGCCATCGGAATGACCATATTGATAATGTATCAGGTTTCGGAAATTTTTTTTTGAAATATTGACTGTCAGAGAGGTCTCCGTATATCCGTATTCGCCAGCTGAAGCGGTAAGTTTAATGGAATTTGTTTCGGAAGGATGTGTCACAAAATTTATTACCCCCGAGAATGCATTTGTACCATGAACTCTTGTTGCTGGTCCGTTCAGAATTTCTATCCGACTTATTGCTTCGGATTCGACTGGTAATATGAGACTTAGGTGGCCTGTTTGCGGATCCGAAATATTAATACCATTGAAAAGTACCAAGGTATGATCGAAAGAACCACCTCGAATGCTTAGATCAGATTGTATACCGCCTTTTCCACGCTGACGGTTATCAATGGCTGCAGTATAACGGAGCAGGTCGTGAAAGCTGTGCGAAGGAGCAGACTCAATCTCATTGGAAGAGATGATCGTTACCAGACGTGGAAGTTCATCAAATTGAACCGGACTTTTCTGACCTACGATTTCTACTTCCTCAAGATTGATAATTTTTGGAAGATATATTGTATCTGACTGAGCAGTAACTCCAGAGGAACTGGCAATTATGCAACATGTTGCACATAAGGTAGATATACAAATAACTTTGTGCATAGAATGGAAAGCAGCATAACTCTTTCTGCTGAATTTCCGGAAGTTCATCGGCGTTTTACTAAAAACGTTAGGCGCTATCTTCATTTTCATTGTGCAAATATGAAAAAATGATTGATAAGAGACAATTTTGACTATTGTTGATGGCCAGATACTTACTATTTGCGAATGATTTTATTATTATGAATAATACTCAATTATTTTCTTCTTTTATTGAAGGTTGTGTATTAAAGTAATTTTTGCTGCAAATATAATTCATAGTGAATTGCTATTGCCCTTGTATATCAAGGCTTATAGTTATTTCCTGTATTGTTTTTAAAAAGACTTTATCTTATAGAGTATAATCACAAATTATTTGAATGTGTTGAAAATATAAGTGTTTTAAGGACTTTAAGCTTTGATATAACTAAATAATTATTATTTTTGTTGTTAAACCTGTATAATTATCAAACTTCAAAAAATTAAGAACATGAAAAAACTTAGCTTTCTTTTTGTTGCCCTTGCATTAGTTGGTTTTATATCATTAAATGCCTGCAAAAGTTCAACCCAGCCTGCTGAAGAAGTTACAGAAGAAGCAGTAGAAGAAGTAGTGGAAGAAGCTGTTGAAGAAGTTGCCGACACTGCAGAAGTTGTTGTGGAAGAAGAGGCTGAAGTTGTTGAAGAATAATTAGCAACAAAAGCACGTGTTAAAAGAAATTTAAGCAGGATGCATTCCTGCTTTTTTTTTCTATTACTCGTAGAATATGAAAATTCATTGTATTCGCCACGAACCATTTGAAGGTTTAGCGTGTATTGAGAACTGGATAAAATCTCACAACCATAAATTAACGTTTACACTTACTCACCTTCATCAGACTTTTTCGTCAGAAATTGATTTTGATCTGCTTATTATAATGGGCGGAACAGCAAGCATATATAATAAGACAAATAGGTCCTGGCTGGATCCGGAAAAGAGGTTTGTTCAAAGAGTAATGAAAGAGAATAAGAAGATTTTAGGAATTTGCCTGGGGGCACAAATTCTTGCTTATGCTCTGGGAGCTGATGTTTACAAGGGGAAACAGAAAGAGATTGGCTGGTATAATGTAAATTTTCATCGCGACCAGAACCCGGATTTTTCTTTTTTACCTGAAAGAATTGAAACCTTTCATTGGCATGGTGATACATTTGAGATTCCCGATGGAGCTAAATGCATTGCATCTTCTGAAATTACACCTAATCAAGGCTTTGTGATGGACAACAATATTATTGCTTTGCAGTTTCATTTGGAAATGACAGTTGATAGTTTACAAAAGCTTACCAGGGCTGTAAAAAGTGATTTAAAAGAGGAAGGGAAATTCATCCAGAGTTCTGAGCAGATTTTATCGAGACAGGATTTGATAGGACCAAACAATGTTCTTATATACGATTTGTTAGACTTTCTGGCGAAAGAAGATCAAAAATTACAGTCAGAGTTTACAGGCTTTCTACATCGGAAGGATAATAAATACCTGCTTTTTCCCTGATTTTATCAAGGGTTGAGATGAGATCAAGTGATTTTTGCCATCCAAAAAGTGAAGATTCTAAAACACCATTATCTATGCATTTCATTACTTCTTCAGCTTCGTACTGGTACCCAAATCCTGGTTCATCAAAACTATAATGTAACGGCTTCTCATCACCTCTGATCAAATCGACTGATGAAGGAGTATGCCATTGTGAGTTAATTCTTATCAATCCTTTAGTTCCATGAATAATTGATTCAGTGCGTCCGTTAGAAACAAGCGAGCCAAAAAGAACTGAGATAATACCATTAGTATGCTTGAACTGTATTGAACAGATTTCATCGACCCTTGTTTCCCCAATACTTGCAAATGCTTCGATATCCAAAGGCACTCCAGCCAGTTCCAGTGCCAAAAAAACAGGATATAAACCAATATCCAGCAAAGAACCTCCTCCAAGCATCGGATTGAAAAGGCGGCCATCCTTATCAAACTTTGCTTTAAAACAGAAATCTGATACTATCAGCTTAATACCACCAATAGAACCATTTTCAACTAATTCCTTGCATTTATGAAATGATGGAATGAATCTGGTCCAAAGTGCTTCCATGAAAAACAGCTTGTTTTTACGGGCTGTCTCCAACATGACAGAGCATTGTTTTTGGTTGATAGCAAGAGGTTTTTCACACAATACAGCTTTACCATTATTGAGACACAGCAGAGTATTAGGATAGTGATATACATGATGTGTAGCGATATAGACAATATCAACTTCCGGATCTTTGGCCAATTCTTCATACGATCCATAGGCTTTTTCTGCATCGTACCGGGAGGCAAATTTCCCGGCACGTTCCAAACTACGCGATCCGATGGCATATAACTGTGCATTGGGAAGAAGTTTCAAATCGTTCGCAAACTTATGGGCAATGGTTCCCGGCCCCATTATTCCCCATTTGTATATTTTATTCATAAGCTATACAATTTAGATTACTATTTTTTCAATATCCAGAAGCTCCTTATCGGAGAATTTGATGTTGTATATGGCTCCAACATTATCTTTTAGCTGCTCGCGACTGCTTGCTCCTATTAAAACCGATGTGACTCTTTCGTCTCTAAGTAACCATGCAATAGCCATTTGTGCCAGACTTTGTTCACGTTTATTTGCAATCTTATTCAGTCTTCTGATCTTTTTAAGTACTTCAGGTGTGATGTGGTGCGGATTTAGAAACAGGGCGGTTGTTTTTGCAGCTCGCGAATCTGCCGGAATACCTTTCAAATAGCGATTGGTTAATAGCCCTTGTGCCAGTGGTGAAAAGACAATACATCCAATTTCTTCATGTTTTAATACATCCAGCAGGCCCTTTTCCGGAGTACGCTCAAAAAGGGAATACTTTGGCTGATGTATCAGGCAGGGTGTGCCCAATTCTTTTAGGATTCTGGCAGCTTTCTGAGTTTGTTCAGGGTTGTAGTTTGAAATCCCGGCGTATAATGCTTTACCCTGTTTTACAAGATGATCAAGGGCTCCCATTGTTTCTTCAAGCGGAGTATCCTGATCTGGCCGGTGCGAATAGAAGATATCCACGTATTCAAGACTCATACGTTTAAGGCTCTGGTCGAGACTGGCGATTAAATATTTTCGCGATCCCCATTCTCCATATGGGCCATCCCACATATGATAGCCTGCTTTGGTTGATATGATCAATTCATCACGGTAAGTTTTCAAATCCCTCTGAAGAATCTTTCCAAAGTTTTCTTCAGCCGATCCATATGGCGGACCGTAATTGTTTGCGAGATCAAAATGTGTAATGCCCAAGTTGAAAGCGTCTTGAAGAATGGCTCTTGCGTTTTGGAAATCATCAACATTACCAAAGTTGTGCCACAAACCTAATGAGATGGCAGGCATTTTTATTCCGCTATTCCCACTTCTACGGTACAACATTTTTTGGTAACGATCTTTCCTGGGAACGAAGGTATCTTGCATAATCCTGGTTGGTATTTAAATTTTGTGAATAACATATTCCAAAGATAGTTGGTTCAACATTATTTCTTCATCATACCAGTAGTTAAGTTTGTAAAGAATCCCACTGTAAAAGTTATTCAATTATGAAATTATTTGACTACGAAACAATATATTTGCTTATAATTAAATTAGATTAAATAAAAATAACAATACAATGTCTGGGTGTAATGGTTGTATGACAAGAGGAATTGTTAATACGGATAATGATGATTTGACGTTGGTTGTGGCTGAAAAATACAGCTGTCAGCAAATGTTCAAAAATTGGCAGGGCAGTGTGGAAAACTTAAGTATTGTCTTATGTATGAACTGGATACCTATGCGGAAGCCCGGGGAGAGATACCAAAACTATTACTGGAACTTGAAACAAAGGCAATCATAGAAAAAGGTGGTATTGCAGACCCGTCCGACCGGAGTCATTCGGGCGGGCAATCTCAAGACTGGTTTATTTATACTTTTTAGTAATTTGAATTATATAATTAAGTGATCGTATATTATAATTGTTTGATTGT
>DAOUOU010000162.1 GCA_030626465.1 Bacteroidales bacterium | reverse complement strand
CAATTTTAATGTTATAAAATACTCATTCTCATAATCTATATCACTGATAGCATTCAGCCTGAATTCAATCTGCTTAATAAATATTTCTTTCTGAGCCTGGGTTTTGTTTGCAGTCAACAGAATAAACGTTGTAAGGACTATCAATTGTAACAATTTCATTTTCAAAGAATATTTAATATATGTAGTATAAATGATACCTGTTCATCAAAATGGCCATATCAGGTTCCATGACAAATTCTACTGGATTTTGTCATCAAGCCAGTTAAGTTTAGTATCAATCAGAATTAGTCTGGCATGCTCTGAAACTCGCTTTGTATCAGAACTGCCAAGTCTTACTATTTCTCTCGAGATATTATCAATATAATAGTCTTTTGTTAATCCTTTACAACTTGTAGTCCCATTTCGCAAATAAAACAATGCTTTCACCTGTCTTTTCTCATCAAAGCTTTGTAAAGCTTCTACTAAAGATTCCAGTCGTGTCCATTTATCCGCTTCATTTTCCCACCAATCTTTTGCCTTTTTCACACTGAGTTTATGGATGAGTGTCCTCAATTCTATAAAACTGCTTGATTCAAGCATTTTCCTGTTATTAGCATTGTTATAAAACTCAGGGAATGTTATTCTAATAAATCCCATTAATTCTTCATTATGTATACCATAGCCTGAAAAACCAAAGTTATTAAAGCTTAAATCTTCAATAAGCCAGCCTGCTCTGATGGAAAGGTTGTTAATTGCGTATTCGACGATTTGTCCATGACCATAAAAATGCTCTGCTCCCTGGTAGATCAAGGAACCCGTGTTTTGAAGTTTTACATCCTCATCCTTATCAAGAATCTGAATGACCATTGGAACAGCTTTTTCTTCCAGGTTTTCAAGGCTTTCTTTTGCAGTTCTCACAGTTTTCCAATCTTCTGAATTAAAAGCTTTAATAAGTTGGTCAACATCTGCCTGCGCCCAGGTAATTGTGTAAAATATAGCAGCTATTAATGAGGCGGAAATAAACTTTAAATTTTTCATATTGTATGTTTTTCTTTATAAACACCCTATTATAAAATTAATAAAAAATCAAAAATACTCAACTATTTGAAGTATATAGACAGATATGCTGTATAAAAAATATTCTTTATTCAAAAATTATTTTCGCAATATAGTGTTTACCATATCAACAGCACTTAACTTAGCCATGCTAAATAAAAAATTTATCTTATGCTACGCAAGATAAATCTTTTCGTATTTATAATATGTATTCCTTTCATGATCTCTTGCAGTACAGCTTACCATACAGCAAGAAAAAAAAAGGGAGAGCAATGCGATTGTCCTAAAGACACAAAAGTAAAAAAGCACAAGACTCAAAAATACAAATGATTTCTTACTGCTATTGTACTAAATATTTCAATCATTTCGATAAATTAGCACTTCATTTTTATAAGCTTTAAAACTTTACCTATGCGATTGTTAGTGAACATTGCTATTATTCTTATGTTTTCATCTTGTGTTCAAAGAGCTGTAAAAGATCATTCGAACATCGAAATTACTGATTCTCTGAGTTATATGACTGTTGTACTGCAAGTCAATGGGATGACATGCGAAGGTTGTGAAAATACCATTGTGAAGAGCGTGGGTTCACTTGAAGGCATTAAAGATGTAAGTGCTTCCTATTTGGATTCTTTTGCTACAGTTGTATTTGATACATCATTTGTCAATACTCAAACAATTAGTGAAAAAATTAATGAACTTGGGTATGAAGTAAAAGGAGTAATGAATCAATAGCTTGGATAGAATTAATGTAAATTAAGAAGATGGATTTTTGGAATGCGTTTAAGGGTATACTCTAATTCAGGCATATAATGAAACTCTCAGGATTGAAATTTTTATTATTTAACCGATTGCATATTTGACTGACTTTTTGTTACTAATAATTTATAACATATTTTAACATCGTCTTAAGCCATTGAAAAAAAAAATTCTGCAAAACTTTTACTAAATTGAAGCGCTGTTATCATAATAACAATGAAATATACAACAATATAAAACTCACCAATAATGCATAGTAAACTTCAGGAACTTACCGAGAAAATATACCAGGAAGGTGTGGAAAAAGGGAATGCTGAAGCGCAACAGATCTTAGATAACACTAATTCTAAAGCTTCAGAAATAATTGAGAAAGCAAAGAGAGAAGCTGAATCAATCATTAAAGAAGCTAAAAAGAAAGCTGTTGATACTAAAACCAACACCGAAACGGAAATTAAGCTCTCGGGCAAGCAAGCAATAAATGCTCTAAAACAACAAATAGTAGATATAATAAACGATAAAATTACTACTACTGCCGTGAAAGGCGCCTTTGATGATAAAAATTTTATTAATAAGATTATAGAGACCTCATTGTCCAATTGGGCAAGTTCAGGACAAAGTATGGATTTATCTTTGCTGTTGCCAGCCAGGGATGAAAAAAACTTACGTTCATTCTTTAAAAAAGAAGCGAAAAGATATCTCGATCGGGGTGTAACAATCGACTTCGATCCATCTCTGAAAGCTGGTTTTCAGCTCGGACCAAAAGATGGTAGTTACAAAGTATCCTTCACCGATAAGGACTTTGTTAATTTCTTCAAGCAATATTTGCGTCCGAAATTAGTAGAAATCCTCTTTAGTGCTGAATAGTTATGAGCAGACAATACCACTACCTGGTTGCCGGATTACCTGATTTGTTTTTTGATGATTCTAAATTATCAATTGATTCGTTGCAATTTAGTGAATTGCTTGCTGAACATTTGCCATCAGATGATTTGGTTATTATCAGACTTTTTTTCTGGCGGTACGATAACAGGAACATACTAACAAAACTAAAAGATCCCGAAAGTAAAATTGACATCAAGGGCAATCTTACCGGATCTGAGGTAGATGAATTAATCGACGCTGTCAAAAAGGACTCATTCCGGGAAGATGTATCAGGAATACCTGCTTACATCGCTGGATTTATAGAGGCTTATAAAAACGAGAATGTATTGATAACAGGAAAAAGCTGGGATCTGCAGTTCACTGAACTCTACTACAGGCACACAACTGCTACCAGAAATGTTTTCGTAAGCAAATGGTTTGAATTTGAACGCGATCTGAATAATATTTTTACTGCAGCCAAATGCAGAAAACATAATATTTCCCTCGAAGGACAACTAATCGGATCCGGTGAGCTTGTCGATAAACTAATGCGCAGCACTGCGAGAGATTTTGGACTGGACAATGAATTTCCTTTTCTCGACCAATTATTAAAAGCCCTCGAAGAAGAAGATTTTCTGGAGCAGGAAAAGAAAATTGATCGTATAAAATGGGATTATCTTGATGAAGCGGTCTTTTTTTTCTACTTCACCATTGAAAGAATATTCTCATTTCTGATCAAATTAACTATTGTTGAACGATGGTTTGCACTTGACAAAGAAACTGGGCAGCAACTATTTAATGAATTATTAACCAATCTGGAAGCTTCATACGAATTTCCTGAAGAATTTCAGTAAAAATAATTAAGCAACAGAATATGTCAACAAAAGGTAAAGTAAAAGGCATAATAGCTAACCTGGTAATAATCGAAGTGGATGGACCGGTATCGCAAAACGAAATTTGTTTTATTGTTACAGAAACAGCCCGGCTCATGGCCGAGATAATTAAAATACACGGAATAAATGCCTATGTACAGGTTTTTGAGAGTACGCGCGGTTTAAAAATCGACAGTGATGTTGAATTTGCAGGGCATTTGCTGGAAGTAACATTAGGGCCTGGCATTCTTTCGAAAAATTATGATGGCTTACAAAATGACCTCGACAAAATGGAAGGTGTTTTTCTTAATCGGGGTGAATATACAAATCCTCTTGATCCTGATAGAAAATGGCAGTTCAAACCCCTGGCAAAACCAGGCGATGTTGTTGAGGCTGCATCATGGCTCGGACAGGTAGAAGAAAACTCAATGCCTCATAAAATTATGGTGCCTTTCAGCTTTGAAGGTAGTTATACGGTTAAATCAATTACCCCGGCCGGGGACTATACAATCAATAATACAATTGCAGTTCTGCTGGATAAAAACAACAAGGAAGTAAAAGTCACAATGGTTCAAAAATGGCCTGTTAAAATGGCTATTACAGTATACAAAGAGAAACCACGACCATTTAAGCTCCTTGAAACCGGTGTTCGTACTATTGATACACTCAACCCGATTGTTGAAGGAGGTACCGGGTTCATTCCCGGTCCGTTCGGTGCCGGTAAAACCGTTCTTCAACATGCAATATCCAAACAGGCTGAAGCCGACATCGTAATAGTTGCTGCCTGTGGTGAACGTGCGAACGAGGTCGTGGAGATCTTTACAGAGTTTCCGGAACTTGAGGATGTTCGCACCGGGCGCAAGCTTATGGAAAGAACCACCATCATTGCGAACACCTCGAACATGCCAGTTGCTGCACGTGAAGCTTCTGTTTATACAGCTATGACATTGGGCGAATACTACAGATCTATGGGATTAAGAATTCTCATGCTGGCCGATTCTACTTCTCGCTGGGCTCAGGCTCTTAGAGAAATGTCGAACCGTCTGGAAGAACTTCCCGGACCGGATGCCTTCCCGATGGATCTTCCGGCTGTTATTTCCAACTTCTACTCAAGGGCCGGGTTTGTGTACCTGAATAATGGTGAGTCTGGCTCAATAACCTTTATTGGTACTGTATCACCAGCTGGCGGAAACCTTAAAGAACCTGTAACAGAGTCCACCAAAAAAGTAGCTCGTTGTTTTTATGCACTGTCTCAGCAACGTGCCGACAGTAAACGCTACCCGGCTATAGATCCAATTGATAGTTATTCAAAATATCTTGAATACCCCGAATTTTCCGAATTTGTTGAGAAGAAAATCTCCGAGAACTGGATCGATCTGGTTAATGAGGTTAAAACAATACTCCTCCGTGGCAAAGAAACTTACGAACAGATCAATATTCTTGGTGATGATGGTGTTCCTGTTGATTACCATATTACTTACTGGAAATCCGAGATCATCGATTTTGTTATTTTACAACAGGATGCATTCGATAAAATCGATCAATCTACTCCTATTGAACGGCAGCAATATATGCTGGAGCATCTCTTAAATACTTGCAATTCAGATTTTAATTTCAAATCATTCACAGAGGTTGATAATTATTTCAAACGAATTATTAACCTCTATAAACAAATGAATTATTCAGAATTCAAATCAGAGAAATTCAACAAATTCGAAAAAGAACTTAAGGAAGTTCTTAAGGAAAGACAGGTAGCTTAACAGCAATAATGGTCGAACAGAAAAAATTAAAAAAAAATGGATTCAAAAGCTTTTCAAAAAATATATACAAAGATCACACAAATAACAAAAGCTACTTGCTCATTAAGGGCCTCGGGCATAGGTTACGAAGAACTTGCCGTAGTGAATGGGAAGCTCGCACAGATAGTGAAAATCATTGGTGATACTGTTACCTTGCAGGTATTTGGTGGTACTGAAGGAATTCCTACTAATGCCGAAGTTACTTTTTTAGGGAAAGCTCCAACCCTTAAAGTAAGTGAAGACCTTGCCGGGAGATTCTTCAATGCTTATGGAGAACCTATCGATGGTGGACCTGCAGTAGAAGGTGAAGAAAGAGAAATAGGAGGGCCATCGGTAAATCCTGTTCGCAGAAAACAACCCTCCGAACTTATCGCTACAGGTATTGCAGGTATCGACCTGAATAATACTCTGGTCTCCGGACAGAAAATACCTTTCTTTGCAGACCCTGATCAGCCTTTCAACCAGGTAATGGCCATGGTGGCCCTAAGAGCCAAAACAGATAAGATCATACTTGGAGGAATGGGATTAACCAATGACGATTACCTTTTTTACAAGAACGTATTTGACAATGCAGGTGCTCTTGATCGGATTATTAGTTTTGTAAACACTACCAATAATCCTCCGGCAGAGCGTTTACTGGTTCCGGACATGGCTCTTACTGCTGCTGAATACTTTGCCGTCGACAAGAATGAGACAGTACTTGTGCTACTGACGGATATGACACTTTATGCAGATGCGCTTAGTATTGTATCAAACCGTATGGATCAGATTCCATCAAAAGACAGTATGCCGGGCTCGTTATATAGTGATCTGGCCAAGATCTATGAAAAAGCAGTGCAATTCCCCTCTGGTGGATCGATAACCATAATTGCGGTAACAACCCTTTCGGGAGGAGATATCACACATGCAATTCCTGATAATACAGGTTATATTACCGAAGGACAGTTGTTCTTAAGACGCGATACTGATATAGGAAAGGTTATTGTTGATCCTTTCCGCAGCTTATCCCGATTGAAACAGCTTGTAATT
>DAOUOU010000218.1 GCA_030626465.1 Bacteroidales bacterium | reverse complement strand
TTGAAAAACACACCGGTAATATCTATGATGTTAAATTTCATCCCGGGGGTAAATATTTTGCAACCTGTTCCAGGGACATGACTATCAGGCTTTGGGATTTTGAATCGGGAGAAGTAGTGATGACATACACCGGTCATGATAAAGGGATTCTGGATATTGAATTCACAATTGATGGCAATCATCTTTTAAGTGCGTCTTTTGATGGTTCTGTTCGCTTGTGGCAAACCAAAACAGGCAAAATGGTCTATACATTTTCCGCTCACGAAGGTATTGTAAATGATATATCTGTTAATAGTGAAGGCAACTTGCTGGCCAGTGCAGGAGCAGATAACAGAGTATTTTTATGGGAACTTTCAAAAAAAATTTTTGTAGAATATGCTTACTATGATGAGTTTGATGCAGAGAAGAGTGAATCTAATCTTTTCGATCCAAAAAGAAAGGGTGAGAACAAAAGTGATTATGAAAATCGGATGAATAAGGCAAGGGATCTGGAAGAACAAATTGTAGCCAGGTATTACCAGCAATACATAAACAGTATAAAAAACCTCACCTTTAAATAGGCCAACAAATGATACAACAGAAGAGGATCGGACTAGTAGCTCATGATAACAGGAAGAAGGATCTTGTTGAATGGGTAGAATGGAACTGGCAGGAATTGCTTATACATAAGCTTATATGCACAGGAACAACTGGACGACTGGTAGAAGAATCTTTGAGAAAAAAGATCAAAGAGAACTCATTGAAGGGTAAGAAAATTGAAATAGTAAAACTAAAGTCAGGTCCCCTGGGAGGAGATCAACAACTTGGAGCAATGATTGCTGAAGGGAAAATTGATATGCTCATTTTTCTATGGGATCCTATGCAACCTCAACCTCACGATGTGGACGTGAAAGCACTTTTAAGGATATCTGTTTTATACAATGTACCTAATGCAAATAACAAATCAACCGCTGATTTTTTAATTTCTTCAGACATGATGAAACAGGACTATCATCCTATCATTAAGGATTATTCAGCATACATCAAACGGGAATTGTAATGTAAAATCCCAAATAGATTCCAATAATTACCCTTCGACTTCGCTCAGGGTGACAATTAGTAGTGCAGAGTCATGCTGAGCGTAGTCGAAGCATAGTCGCACTGCAATTACCCATCGACTCCAGGCTGACTTATTGGTTAAAAACACTTATCCTTCCTTATTATATAACTTGTGTGAAGTTTCATTTTTACACACCGATAATTCTTTCAACAGATCCCAATCCTCATTAATTAATGCTTCTTTCTTTTTGCGAGTCCAACCTTTAATCTTCTTTTCGTATTCAATAGCCAATTCCGGATCATCAAATTCTTCATAAAAAACCAGTTCAACAGGTCTCCTTTTGTATGTATAGAACTCAGGATTAATACCAGCGGAGTGTTCGGAAAACCTTCGCTCTAAATCATTTGTGATGCCAGTATAATACGAACCATCGGTACACTTTAAAATATAAACATAGTAACGAGCCATGGGATTAGTTCTGCTTAACTTTTTACCAAAAATAATTATTTATCAACTTTGAGTGTAGTACTTTACTTTATTCTCCATATCAACCTTCAACTAAGCTCAGGGTGACACTTAGTGTTATAAGATTATGCTTAATGCAGCTTTCAGAGTGAAATGTAAGTTGCATGTAGTACGTCATACTTTATACTGCCCTTAAAGTTGGGAAAATTTCCTAGCTGTCAACTCAAAACATGATTCCGTAACAAATAGATTTCAAATCAGATTTGCTAATGCATCTTTCATTCTTTTAATAGCCTCTACAATATTATCATCGGATGTAGCAAAGGAAATTCTGAGGCAGGTTGGCTCACCAAAAGCTTCTCCGGGTACTGTGGCAATATGTCCTTCGTTCAGCAGGTACAGACAAAGATCGTTTGAAGATTCTATTTTCTGATTGCCATAAGATTTTCCAATATATGTATCAATCTTCGGGAATACATAAAAAGCACCATCTGGTTCTGATACTTCTATATTGGGTACATTTTTTAACAGACGCATAATAAGGTCTTTTCTTCTTTTAAAAGCTACAAGCATATCTTTTACACAACTCTGGTCTCCATTAAGAGCAGTAACAGCAGCCTTTTGTGCATTTGTTGTCGGGCCTGTTAAAAGCTGTCCCTGAAGCTTGGTGCATGTTTTTGCAAGCCAGAGAGGTGCTGCTATATAACCAATGCGCCATCCTGTCATTGCATATGCTTTTGAAACCCCATTAACAATTACAACACGATCTTTTATTGAGCTAAACTGTCCGATTGATTCATGTTTTCCAACAAAATTAATATGCTCATATATCTCATCAGTGATAACATACACTCTTGGATGTTTCTCAATCACCTTTACAATTGCTTCAAGTTCGGCCTTGTTGTATACGCTGCCTGTGGGATTTGAAGGTGAGCACAGTAGTAAGGCTTTTGTTTTTGGGGTAATTGCATTTTCTATTTGCCCGGGTGTTACTTTGAAATCATTTTCAATTACACCCCGGATAATCACATTCTTCCCCTCAGCCAATTTTACGAGTTCTGCGTAAGTTACCCAGTAAGGAGAGGGAACGATCACTTCGTCGTCTTTGTCAATCAGACTAAGGATCACATTTGCCAGCGAGTTCTTAGCCCCGGCAGACACTACTATCTGCTCGGGTGTATAATCTAAATTGTTCTCCCTCTTAAATTTGGCAGAAATTGCTTCGCGCAGATCAGGAAATCCGGGAGCAGGAGGATAAAACGAAAAATTATCATCAATGGCCTTCTTGCCGGCTTCTTTAATATGATCAGGGGTATTAAAATCGGGCTCGCCGACACTTAAATTAATAACATCCACTCCCTTTGCTTTCAGGTCTTTACTGGCCTGATTCATAGCCATGGTTGCTGAAGGTGAAAGACTGGCTAAACGTGCAGAAACATGTTCCATTTTTGCTTCATTTAAAAGGTTAAAAATTACTTGTTCATCTGGTACAAAAATAATATTATTTGGTTGTTGCAGGCTATGATATTCAGTAATGTTAGAATTCTGTTAATAAAAAAAGCTGCACATATGAATGAGCAGCTTTTTATCTGACTGACATCTTGTTTTGTTATGACTACATAAGGTCAATACTTCTTTTAACAAACTTTGTAAGCTCTTCTCCTTTAAGCATACCATTGGCTAATAAAGCAAGGTCTATAAGTTGTTTTACAAGTTTGTTTTCATTACCATATTTTTTAAGCATTTTGTTTTTCTTTTCTTCCAGCTCAGATATTTTTTTGGCAAGTTCCTCAATTCGATCTTTTTCTTCTTGCTTGATCTCGTCGTCTTTTTTATCCTTTGTTGCTTTATCAAGTTCACCTTTGCTGTCATTCAGAGGTTTAACCTTATCATCGAGCTTTTTCAATTCACCGGAAAGTTTTTTATCCAGTTCTTCATTAATTCTTAGCACCAGGGGATGATTTCCATTTATTGCCAGATTATAGCTATCAGGCATTTCACCATAGAAGTTCATACCTCCTCCCATAGCAGACATATCTTTCATCCTTCTCATAAATTCAGATTGTGTAATAAGAATCGGGATTTCACTCTCACCCATTGCTTCGTAAGTAACAATATAATTGGCCTTTTCAGGGAGTTGACCTTGGAACATGGGCGTCAGCCTGTTCTGTTGTTCTGTCGACAATTTTATTTCTTTTGTCTCACCTTTTTCGATGAGCTTATCTATTACATCTGAGTCAACTCTTGTAAATCGTGAATCTTT